>CACYBZ010000372.1 GCA_902772795.1 uncultured Ruminococcus sp.
CCACTCCGCTTTTGTCGGTAATCTGGCCAGTAACTTCTCTGTCTATAAACGGGTTCGTCCGTTGACATCGGTGATAAACCTTTCAACTAACGAATTTGCAAAGTACCCTTCTTTGCGGGATATTCTTGGCGGTGATGCTACTTTGCTGGTAGCATGTGATTCCGAGTGGGTAAGCATAGAAAACGATGATGATTCTCATCGGCGCTATATTTTGTCCTGGCAGTTTGCTTTTATTTCTTGGGACATGCTTGTTGAAGTAATTATTTTGGCAAAGCGGTTTTCTGATACTGACCACTTATCGGGTCGGCTGAATTTGTTGGATGCTATTTCTGTTGTATTTTGTTTGCATGATAAGTATCCCCAAACGTTGAGTTTTGATATAAGAAAATACCGTAGATACGTTGCTATTACCAAAGACCAGAATGGTAAAAAAACTGAAAAAATTTTTTCCAGCAGGAAGGAAGCCCTTGCAGTTTCTCCGGATGTGAAAACAAAATTTACCTTTCCAAAAAAATTTTACTATTATAATATTTGCCTGCTTTTCCATACAGGATTGGTGGATTTGACTGCTTTTGATGCTTCTGCCCGTGATATAGTGCTTGATGAGAACCTTCTGGAGTTGGTGTTCAAACGCTTGACCCAGATTCATCACGGGTTGGTCAGCATGAAGAAGATCAAAATCTACCCCAAATACCACGCGGTCGGGAATGGTCATTTTCGTTTATTCCCCATGAAACTGAGTATCCGGGACACCTTGACGCATACACCACCCAAGCAGGGTTCGTTGGCTCAGTTGGGTACTGCGATCGGTATCCCTAAAGTAGATATCCCCTCCAGCGCCAAAGAGCATATGGATGCGTTTCTTCTTAACGATCCTGTTGGATATTTCGAATATGCTTCGACAGACTCAGTTATCACTTTATTATATGCAACGTCGTTATATGGCGTGAACGTCATTCCAAAAGTAACGATCACATCTGCTGCTGCAGGCGTTATGCGTAATGTCATCGCTGATTATTTGGGAATTGAGCGGGATGACCGTGAAGAATTTGACAAAATCTATCGTGGAATGAGAAAAGTCGCAAAAGGTACTGTTGCAACCGGTAATATACAGGTTCCCTATATCCAGGCCATGGACGTAGAACCTATCAACTTGGAAACGCAGGCAGTCCAATACATGGCCAGTTTTGCATATCACGGTGGGTATAACGGTTGCAGCGAGGTCGGTTATTTCACCAATCACACTAACGATTTTGATTTAAAAAACGCTTACCCTACTGCTATGGTACTGATTCCTGACATTAACTGGGAGAAACCGATAAAAAGAGAATTCAATAATATTTCACTGCCAGCTGCAGCAGATGATTTATTTAGTACTTCTGGTTCTCTGCCTTTGGTTTATGCCCATGTGCAAGCGTTTAAATTCCCTGCAGATACTGCATTTCCGTGCATTCCAGTGGTCGTAGAGGGCATTCCCGTCTATCCTTTGGAATATGATGAAAAGGCCGAGTATTGCAAGCATGTCCCAAGTGTCTACTTAACCGGGCCGGAATTATTATTGGCATACAAACTGGGGGCTGTTGTTACCATAGATAAGGCGTATGAATTGGCGACATTATCATGTACGGAAGGTGATACCGCTGTTGTAAGTTATTCATTGGCTGAGGGCGTTAAATCATTAATTGAAGACCGGGCCCGAGCAAAAGCCTATGCAAAGACGATGAATCTGACAAATTATCTTCCAGATACTATCTTGAAAATCATGGTCAATTCCTGTTATGGTAAAGTGGCGCAGAATGTTATCGAAAAACGGACTTGGGACGCGTATTCAGAAGAAATGACAACCATCGGGGCCAGTTTTATTACTAATCCTGTGTCGGCATCAATGATTACTGCCATCGTCAGGTGCGTTTTGATTGCAGCCCAGAACCAATGCGTTGCCAAAGGTTATCATGTATATTCGGTAACTACTGACGGGTTTATCAGTGATGTGTCGGAAGAAGTTCTGACTGGGCTGGATTTATTTGGCTTTGCCCAGTTGTTGTATGAGGCGCGGATGTTCCTCACCAATAACCAAAGCGGTGCAATATGGGAGGTCAAACACCAACAGGATGATCTTCTGAATTTCACAACCCGTGGAAATGTCTCGCTGGATGCTACCGGAGTATTAGCCCGTAACAATGTTGTCACCAATGTCAAACCTAGTAACAAAGGTTCATATGAAGAGCGGTTATGGCTGATGAGTCAGGTGCTGGGCAGAACAAGCAAAATAGAATTCGAATCCGGCGATTGGACAAAATTCAAATCCATAGTGTTGAAAAAAGCTGACGATTTTGACATAGTTACCACCAAAAAGCACGTATCTATGGACTTCGATATGAAAAGAAAACCGGTTTATGAAAGCTTTAAGACGGTGAAACCTGTCATAGCTGGCAAAGAATACCAAATTGCCTGTTTTACTACTGTCCCGTACACGAACATCGGTGAATACAAGCGGTATAAAACGCGAAAAGATAATATTATCACTGAAAGAAAAGATAGCCCCAGCAAGGCTTTAAGAACGTTATACGACTGGGAAAACAGGTTCTTTGCAAAGTTGGATAAAGATACCAATGCGCTAGAGAAATTTAAAGGAAAGGAAAATGCCAGGACAGATACTCCAAAGAGAAAATCAAAGGCCAAGAACGGTTCTTTAGATATAGACCAAACAAACGAAAAAAAGATTCGTAATTGCTTGTATGCGCATAGGGCCGGGGTCATAAGCATCCCTTTATTAAATGAAGATGTCAGCGAGTTCTTTTATGCATTGAATCGCAGTGGATTATGTAAAAGAAAGTTTACAAAAGAAAATTTCAAAAATTATTTGAAACGCGAGCGCTGGTCTTTAGCCATCAAAAAAGCGGTGAATCGCATCGAATATGACAGCCTCGCTCAGTTCCTGGAAGAACAGGAACCCATTTACACCTATTTGTTAAACCTGAAAGCAGCTTCTCATGAATAAATTCGGTGTCGTAATACAGAAATTTTGGAAAATCAACATTATCTTTTCCAAACAGACATCCTGTTTTGGCATATTGTGGCCGTCCTTAAGTCGGTGTCATGTCGGTCCCTTTAGGGGAAATATAAGTAAAAAGAAGCACAAAGCTATATTCAGTCTGTATTGTCCAGTGTATTTCCTTCATTCGAAATATGATTCATGATATCCCTTTCATGAATAAAAAAAAAACAGGGACAACAAGTATGTTGTTGTCCCTTCTATTAATGTTTAGAAGAAATTTACTTCTGCAATACAGGTATCTTCGTATTTCGTTCCAGGAGCGACTTTTTCTACAACCAGTTTAATACTGTTAGCAGTTATAGGCTGGTTGAAGGTTACTCGCTGCATTCCCATCGTATCGGTAAGTTGATATACAACTGAAGAACCGTCAGAACCAGTAACACGTATAGCTGTAGGACGG
>CACYBZ010000373.1 GCA_902772795.1 uncultured Ruminococcus sp.
CATTCAAAATAAAATTGGAAAAGGAGCCAAAAAATGCCGAAGGTTAATGAGAACTTTTTAAAGTTAGAGAAGAATTATCTGTTTATCAATATAGCAAAGAAAATCAATGCGTACATCAGCGAAAATCCCGACAAGAAAGACAATATTATCAGAATGGGAATAGGTGATGTCACATTACCGATAGCCCCTTGTGTTGTGGAAGCTGTCAAAAAAGGTGCGGAAGAAATGGGCGTAAAAGAAACGTTCAAGGGCTATGAAGACAGCGGAGCAGGTTATGATTTTCTCAAAGAAGCGGTAGCGGAGTACTATCAGAGTTTCGGTGCAGATGTCAAGCCGAGCGAAGTCAGAATCAGTGACGGAGCAAAGTCCGATTGCGGTAATATTGTGGATATTTTCAGCGATGACAATGTTGTGCTTATCACCGACCCGGCTTATCCCGTCTATGTGGATTCCAATCTGATGAACGGCAGAAAGGTCATCTATGCCGACTGTACGGAAGAAAACGGTTTCTGTGCCGTACCTGACTACAATGTCCATGCAGACATGATATACCTTTGTTCACCGAACAACCCGACAGGTGCAGCGTTCAACAGGGAACAGCTCAAAGCGTGGGTTGACTATGCGACAGAGAAAAATGCGATTATTATTTATGATGCAGCGTATGAGGCATTCATCACAGAAGACAATATTCCGAGAAGTATTTTTGAAATCGACGGGGCAAAGAAATGTGCCATAGAAATCTGTTCGCTTTCCAAGACCGCAGGATTTACAGGTATGCGTTGTGGATATACAGTCATTCCTGAAGAACTGGAAGTCGTGGCAAGTGACGGAACAGTTGTCAGTATTTCGCAGTTGTGGGGCAGAAGACAAGGTTCAAAATTCAACGGTGTTTCCTATCCCGTACAGTGCGGAGCAAAAGCCGTATTCACGCAGGAGGGTCAGGAGCAGATTAAGGAAAATATCCGTTACTATCAGGAAAATGCCCGTATTATCGCACAGACGCTGGATAAACTGGGTATCTGGTACACAGGCGGAATCAATTCGCCGTATATCTGGCTGAAATGTCCGAACGGTATGGGTTCATGGGAGTTCTTTGACTATCTGCTGAAAGAAGCCAATGTTGTAGGTACACCAGGGGAAGGTTTCGGCAAGAACGGAAAGGGATTTTTCCGTCTGACATCTTTCGGTGACAGGGAAAAGACAAAAATCGCTATGCAGAGAATTGAAAAACTGCTTTCAGAATAAGAAAGGAATAACAGATGAAAATTTTATTGACGGGCGGTGCAGGATATATCGGCAGTCATACCTGTGTGGAAATTGTGCAGGCAGGACATGATGCGGTAATCGCCGATGATTTGTCAAACAGTAAACCCGCCGTACTGGAAAGACTGAAAGAACTTACAGGCAAAGACATTCCCTTTTATCAGATAGATATTGCCGACAGGGAAAAAGTCGATGAAATGTTTGCCAAAGAAAATTTTGATGCAGTCATTCATTTTGCAGGCTATAAGGCAGTAGGGGAGTCCGTTGCGAAACCCTTAATGTACTATCGCAACAATATTGATACCACGCTTACTTTACTGGAAACAATGGCAAAATACAACGTCAATAATTTTGTTTTCAGTTCGTCAGCGACGGTTTATGGTATTCCCGAAAGTGTTCCGCTCGTGGAGGGAATGAAAACAGGCTGTACCAATCCTTACGGCTGGACAAAGCTCATGATTGAACAGATACTCACAGATACCAGTGTAGCCAACAAAAATCTTTCTGTTGTTCTGTTGCGGTACTTCAATCCCATCGGAGCTCACCCCAGCGGAAGAATCGGCGAAGACCCTAACGGTATTCCCAACAATCTTTTACCCTATATTACACAGGTTGCCATAGGAAAGTTACCTCAGCTTGGTGTGTTTGGTAACGATTATCCCACGCATGACGGTACAGGTGTTCGTGACTATATTCACGTTGTGGATTTGGCGAAAGGTCACGTCAAGGCGATAGAATATGCCAGTGAACATAAGGGAACGGAAATTTTCAATTTAGGCACAGGCACAGGTTACAGTGTGTTGGATATTGTCAAGGCGTTTGAAGAAGCCAACAATCTGAAAATTCCCTACGTGATAAAACCCAGACGTAGCGGAGATATTGCCGAATGTTATGCTGACCCTAAAAAAGCCAGAGATGGTCTGAAGTGGGTAGCAGAAAAAACTCTGGTAGAGATGTGTCAGGACTCATGGAGATGGCAGTCAAACAATCCCAAAGGTTACGATACCTGAACAGGTGAATAACACCCAGATTTTTATATTAATGGCGATTATCCTTTTTGTATCAGGCATAGCCTGTGTAACAATATTTATTACGGTATTTGTTGTTGCGTGCAAAAAATTCAGAAAAAAATTCAACAAAAACGACAGAGTTTTTTCTATCATACTGATATCTGTCAGTTTTTTACTGATATGTATAGGATAAGATAACTAAAAGAAAGCGTAAACCGTTTATTGCACGGTTTACGCTTTCTTTATGAAGTTGTTGCCCTTTAACATTTTACCAATCCTTAGCGGAAAATTCCGAACGAAGTGAGATTAAAGTTTTTTGTCCACTTTTTTTCAAAAAAGTGGTGGGGTGCAGGGGCAAAGCCCCGCTGGGATTGTTAAGGGCAACGCCCTTAACCTGAAAGTGCAGGAGTTTTCACTCCTGCACAGTGTGACTGAACCTGTAAGCCGCGTTCTGTCGTGAACGACTATCTATCTTGGCAAGGCGTTGCCGCATTGCTCAGGTGCCACCTCCTAAGACGTATCGGGTCAATACATAATGTCTTTTACCACGGTGTTGCTCCGAATAGGGTTTACAGGTCGGTTAAGTTCCCAGAACCGACGGTGAGCTCTTACCTCGCCTTTCCACCCTTACCGCTTTCGGCTGAAAACGGCGG
>CACYBZ010000374.1 GCA_902772795.1 uncultured Ruminococcus sp.
ATGGGGCTTTGCCCCTTGACCCCACAAACTTTTGAAAAAGTTTAACAAAACTTTTCAGGCGAAATTTGCTGTCGCAAATTTCGGCAACGGCAGGATATCTGACAAAGGAGTATGGCTGATGATAAGTAAGGACGTTGAAAAATTATTACTGAAAGTACAAAAACCCGGGCGGTACGTCGGCGGTGAAATGAACAGCGTTATCAAAGAAAAAAGTAAGGTGGATTTACGCTTTGCCTTTTGTTTTCCTGATACCTATGAGGTAGGAATGTCCCATCTGGGTATGAAGATATTATACAGTCTGTTTAACAGTTTCGATAATATATGGTGTGAACGTGTCTTTGCTCCGTGGGTAGACATGGAGGAACTCATGCGGAAACACAACATTCCGCTTTTTGCTCTGGAAAGCGGTGACCCGCTGACGGAATTTGACTTTATCGGATTTACCTTGCAATATGAACTGAGTTTCACCAACATTCTCAATATGTTACAATTAGGAAATATTCCCGTAAGGTCGGCAGACAGAACGCAACTGAAAAATATTGTATGTGCTGGTGGCCCTTGTGCGTGCAATCCTGAACCCATTGCGGATTTCATCGACTTGTTTTTCATCGGCGAGGGTGAAGAAGTCGATTTGGAAGTCATGGATTTATACAGAATATGCAAAAAGAACAATGAAACAAAACAGGACTTTTTAATTAAAGCGTCACAGATAAAAGGTGTCTATGTACCGTCATTGTATGAAGTGACTTACAACGAAGACAATACTGTAAAAGCCGTAATACCGCTACATCATGCACCGTCAAAAGTCGAAAAACGTCTGATGACAGATATGAACAAAAGTTATTATCCTGAAAATTTTGTCTTACCTATGATTGAAATTATTCATGACAGGGCAATGGAAGAAATTTTCAGAGGGTGTATCAGGGGCTGTCGTTTCTGTCAGGCAGGTTTTCTGTACCGTCCTGTAAGAGAAAAGTCAATCGAGGTTATCAATCAGCAATGTCATACACTTTGCAACAATACAGGATATGATGAAGTATCCTTGTCATCGTTAAGTTCCAGTGACTATACACAAATAGGCGGTCTGCTGACGGAACTCAACAGCTGGGCAAAAAAAGATAACGTCAGCATTTCCCTGCCGTCCCTGCGGGTAGACGGCTTTGACGATGAAATCATCTCCAAAATCAAAACTGTACGGAAAAGCGGTCTTACCTTTGCTCCCGAAGCAGGTACACAACGTATGCGTGATGTCATCAATAAGAATGTTCTGGAAGACGAACTCATGCAGACATGTGCCAAAGCCTTTGACAACGGCTGGACAAAAGTCAAACTGTATTTCATGATAGGCTTACCTACCGAAACAGACGAAGATGTTCAGGGCATTGCCGAACTTGGACAAAAAGTCGTGAACACCTTTTATTCCTGCGAAAACCGTCCAAAAGGAAAAGCTGTCAGCGTGACGCTGAGTACATCAAGTTTTGTACCGAAACCTTTCACCCCGTTTCAGTGGGAACCACAGGACAGCGAAGAATCGCTCAAAGCAAAACAGAAGCTTATCAAAGAAAGTATTCATTCCAGAAAAATCAACTACAATTATCACGACTCCGCTACCAGCTTTCTGGAAGCAGTATTTGCCCGCGGGGACAGGCGGTTATGTCAGGTTATGGAACTGGCTCTGGAAAGAGGATTTCATTTTGACGGCTGGGGAGAATGTTTCCGTCTGGAAAAATGGCTTGCTTTGTTTGAAAAATGTCATATCGACCCCCATTTCTATGCCAACAGAAAAAGAAGTTTTGATGAAGTACTTCCATGGGAACATCTGGACTATGGTATAACCAAAGACTTCTTAATCAGTGAATGTCAGAAAGCCTATGAAAATCGGACAACATTGAATTGTCGTCAGAAATGCAGTAACTGCGGAGCAAACAAATGGAAAGCAGGTGTATGTTTTGAAAAACGTCAGAATTTGGTTTAAAAAAGACGGGGCAACCCGTTATATCTCCCACCTGGATTTGAACAGGGTAATGACAAGAGCTTTACAACACAGTCGCCTGCCTATATGGCATACCGAGGGATTCAATCCACACCCGTTCCTGACGTTCGCCCTACCGCTTTCCCTGGGATTCCGTGGTGTAAAGGAAAGTATGGATATCCGACTGACACAAGACGATATTTCCGAAGAAGAAATTATTTCCCGACTGAATACCAATCTCCCTGACGGTATCCGCATATATCGGGTGACAGACCCTGTCATGAAAGCAGGAACAATTACCTATGCCAGCTTCAACATCAAAATGACCTGTGATACTGTTCCTTTAGAAGAACTGTTCATGCTGTTCCGCCATCTTTTCGCACAGGAAACCATCGAAACCCAAAAGAAAAACAAAAAGGGAATTGTCAAAACCATTGATTTAAAACCTGACATCGGAACATATACACTCGAAAAAACAGACGACAATGTTACTCTGGAAATTGTCCTTTCAGCAGGCAGTGTCAACAACGTCAACCCGACATTACTCATTGCCGTACTTGAACAAAACAACAACATCGAAATTCATTATGATATCACCCGTCTTGATGTGTATAACGAGGAGATGAAATCTTTTGCCTGATAGCAGATATAAAACTGTCTTACTGGACGCTGACGGTACAGTATATGACTTTCACAAAGCTGAAAAAACAGCCCTGAAACAAACCTTTACCCAAATCGGTATAGAATGGACAAAAGAACGCAATCAGATTTATCTGGAAGAAAACGAAAAAATCTGGAAAGAATTTGAACAGAATTTACTTTCTCCCCAAAAATTCAAGACAGAGCGTTTTCGCAGATTTTTTAATAGGATAAACTTATCCGTCAATTTAGACAGCCAAACTGTCAATGCTATTTATGTAGACAATCTGTCAAAATGTGGATTTCTGTTTGATGGTGCATTTGATTTTGTCAGAACACTGAAAAAACATTGTAAGGTATATATTGCTACTAACGGTCTTACCATAGCACAGCAAGGACGCTATAAACATAGTGGATTGAGTACCATTACAGACGGGATTTTCATTTCTGAAATTATGGGTATACGCAAGCCTGCCAAAGCGTATTTTGATTACATATTCAACGAATTGAACATCACCGACACACAAAGCGTAATCATGATAGGGGATTCTTTGAGTTCTGATATGCAAGGGGGAAGAAATGCCGAAATTACCACTTGTCTTTACAATCCACAACGCAATATCACCGAAAATCCATTATGTGATTTTATTGCCTATACTTATGATGAAATTCTGAAAGTAATTGGAATATAAATTGGATTTTGAGGAGTTTAAGGGCTTCGCCCTTAAAAATCCCACAAGGGGCTTTGCCCCTTGACCCCACCACTTTTGAAAAAGTGGACAAAACTTTCAATTGTCATAGCTATACGATGAGAATATCATTCCAACCGCTCAGATAGAAATTAAGGCACTTTACATTTCTGTAAAGTGCCTTTTAACTCCATATACTTTCACTGTCTGTATCTCTTACCCTGCGACATCTGACAACTATTCTCTGTGTTCCTGAATAATTGCAAGTAAACAGCGTTAAATCCCATTCGTTTTCATTCTGCTTTTTTACAAGGTCTGTATGCTGATACGGATTGAGTGTTTCTATATTCACGGTTCTGAAAGTATATCTGTTTCCCTCTGTATCGGTAAATATTACGTCGTAATCAAAGCCAAGTGAACTCAGCTTACCGAAA
>CACYBZ010000375.1 GCA_902772795.1 uncultured Ruminococcus sp.
AATGAGGCAATCGCCCCCAGTGTCACACCGCCTGTCGTGACAGCAAGAATTCCGCCGAATATGGCAAGAATGACATACAACAGATACCCCATATTGTGCATTAAAGGCATGAGGGAATTGGCAAAAGCGTTGGCTTTTCGGGAATTCTCACATAGTTCTTCATTTTTTTTGTCAAATTCTTCTTTTGCTTTTTCTTCGTGACAGAATACTTTGATAACTTTCTGTCCGTTAATCATTTCTTCGATATAGCCGTTCAAATCGCCGAGGGCGGTCTGCTGTTTGATGAAATATTTTCCGCTGTTGCCTGCCACTTTTCCTGTAACCATAAGCATAAGTATCACAAAGACAACCACAACAACCGTCAATAACCAACTGGTGACTAACATTGTTGTCAGTATGGAAACAATGGTGATGACTGACGAAAACACCTGCGGTAAACTTTGTGACAGCATTTGTCGTAAAGTATCGGCATCGTTGGTATAATGGGACATGATATCTCCGTGTGTGTTGGTGTCGAAATATCTTATGGGAAGTTTCTGCATTTTCTCAAACATTTCGTCACGGATTTCTTTGAGAACTTTCTGGCTGGTAACTGCCATAAGACGGTTATACAGATATCCGCTGATAATTCCTACAGCAAAGATACCGCACATCGTAATAACCAGTTTGGAAAGTCCCTGTATAACGGGATTTGGTGTACCTAAGACGGGAATAATATAGTCATCGATAAGAATCTGCAAAAAAACAGATGACGCAACATTTGTCAGTGAACTCATCAAAATACAGACAGCTACAATAATCAATGTCAGTTTATAATTTTTCATATAGCCGAGTAAACGTTTTACGGCTTTGAAATCCACTTTTTGTCCGGGAATTTTTGCCCCTTTGGGAGGTCGCATATGTCTGTTGTTCGGTGCCATTATTCAACCCCTCCTTTTGTCTGGGAAGTATAGATTTCCTGATAGATTTTATTGTTTCGGACAAGTTCATCATGCGTTCCGAAAGCGTCAATACAACCGTTTTCCATGACGATAATCCTGTCAGCGTCCTGTACGGAACTGATTCTCTGGGCAATAATAATTTTTGTTGTGTCAGGAATTTCGGTGAGAAAAGCTTTTCGGATTAATGCGTCCGTTTTGGTATCAACGGCACTGGTAGAATCGTCCAGAATAAGAACTTTCGGTTTTTTGAGTAGTGCTCTGGCAATACAAAGACGCTGTTTCTGTCCGCCTGACACATTGCTTCCGCCTTGCTCTATGTAAGTATCGTATTTTTCGGAAAATTGTTCAATAAATTTTTCTGCCTGTGCCAGCTGACAGACGTGCCTGATTTCCTCATCGGTAGCGTTTTCGTTACCCCAACGCAGATTTTCCTTGATAGTACCCGAAAACAGGACATTTTTCTGTAAGACAACAGCCACGGAACTTCGTAAGACATCAAGGTCATATTTTCTTACATCGACATCACCGACACTGACACTTCCCGTACTGACATCGTACAGTCGGGAAATAAGCTGTATCAGACTGGACTTTGATGAGCCTGTACCACCGATAATACCAATCGTTTCCCCTGATTTGATGGAAAGATTAATGTCTTTAAGACAGTAAGTATCACTGTCTTTTTTATAGCTGAAATTGACGTTCTGAAAAGTAATATCGCCGTTTTTCACTTCGGTAACAGGATTTTCGGGTGTGGTGATATCGCTTTCTTCTTTCAGCAGTTCTTCACAGCGTTCTACAGAAGCTCTGGATATCGTTATCATGACAAATATCATTGACAACATCATCAGACTGACTAGAATCTGTGTAGCATAAGTAATAAAACTCATTAACTGTCCTGTAGTAAAACCTTTTGCAGGATTGTTTCCGCTTGCCAGAATCAGTCTTGAACCGAACCAAGATACCAGAATGATACACGCATATGAACAGAACAACATGACAGGCATAACAATCGCCATACGTGTTTCAGCGGTGGCGAAATCCTTGAAGATTTTCTGTGAAATATTTTTGAATTTCCTGATTTCATAATCTTCTCTGACGAATGACTTGACAACCCGTATTCCTCTGACATTTTCCTGTACGACGTTATTGAGTTTGTCATATGTTTTGAACACTCGTTGAAAAATAGGGTGAACAAGTTTCAGTATCAACAGCATGGTAATAATCAGTACGGGAACACAACCGACATATATCCATGCCAGCTGGGAATTAATCCGAAAAGAAGCAATAATCGACACGGTAAACATAATCGGTGAACGTACAGCAATAACCAGACACATCTGGTAAGCCATCTGGATATTGGTAACGTCCGTTGTCAGTCGTGTGACAATACTTGATGTGGAAAACTTGTCGATATTGGCAAACGAAAATTTCTGTACATTGTAGTACATATCTTTTCGCAGATTTTTGGCAAATCCTGTAGAAGCAACAGATGATGTGATACTGCCTACAATACCGAAAGTCAATGACAAGACCGTAAAACAAATCAGCATAATTCCCATTCGTACAACATAATCCATATCGCCTTTATCAATACCATAGTCTATCAGGTCTGCCATGTAGTAGGGAATCAGGACTTCCATAATAACTTCCAGTACTTTCAACAG
>CACYBZ010000376.1 GCA_902772795.1 uncultured Ruminococcus sp.
AGGGACTCGAACCCCTGACCTACTGCTTAGAAGGCAGTTGCTCTATCCAGCTGAGCTACTGGCGCAAATAGTCATTGCTGAATAAAATGTGGCTGGAGCGGATGATGGGAATCGAACCCACACGATCAGCTTGGAAGGCTGAAGTTCTACCACTAAACTACATCCGCAAATCCGTGTAATCTTGTTACTGTCAGACGACATTGAGTATTTTATCAAATATTCTCTTTTTTGTCAATAGCTTTTTTAATTTTTTTTTAAAATTATCTTTTCTCGTCAATAAGTGATAAAAGCAATAAATATTACATAACAAAATTATTATTTTATAACAAACCCAATACCTCCTATTCAAAACTTGGTGTAGCATAAGAAAAACTGATAACTAATCAAAAGTTTTGACAAGCCATTTTTATCTGAATCATTTTGAAAAATTCTGTTAAAAACTTGTTTGATTGAACACCAACACTTCCATTATTTTTCAAATTGAATATCAGAATGTTTTCTATATTTATAGATGTATATTTCATAAAATAAAAAAACAATATTCACATATATTTGTTCAATCAATATATAGACAGATTGGTACTTTTATGCTAGAATTAGCCAAAATAAACTTTACGATTTCAGCATAATAAATCCCGTACAGAATTAGATTCGTAACATTTATTTTTTATCACTAAAAACAGGAAAAAACTATGTATGTAAAAAACTATGGAGGGACGCAAAAATGAAAAAGAGAGTCCTTATTGGCATATTAGCCGGAGCACTCGTTATCAGTGCATTGTTTGCAGGATGTTCAAAAGATAAAAATGCTGACAGCGAAGCATCTACTGAAAAAACAACCGCAGTAAGTACACAATCAGCTACACAAAAAGCAACCTCATCAGCTACACAAAAAGCAACTGCTTCCGCTACAAAGAAAACGGAACCCACCGCCAAGACGACAGAAGTTCCGACAGAAGCCCCGACAGAAGCTCCAACAGAAGCTCCGACAGAAGCACCAACAGAAGCTCCGACAGAAGAAGTTACTGTCGAGGATAAAACAGATACCAAAGACATACCTGTAGGTGAAAATACTCGTACTGACGGTAGTCTTCTTACCAATACAGGATATCATGATAAAATCTGGGGCATGACACTGACTTTCCCTGAAAGCTGGCAGAATGATAACATATGTGTGTTAAATCAGACAGGTCAAGATGGCCGTACTTTGTCTTTTGTAGAAAAAACAAACTATGATGCCAATAAAAAATACGGCTTGATTTTCAAACTGCAGGCAACCTATGAACTGCTTGAGGAATCTGACAATATCACTAATCTGGGTTATTTTATCGATGATAATGGAAATGTTTTATATCTTTCCCGCTTTTCGACCAGTGATGTAAGAGCGGATTTGTCAGATGAAACCTTGACGGAAAATTACTATGAAGTATTCACAGACAAAGAAGATGTTCTTTCCTCTATCAGCTTTGATGATGATGTCGATTTCTATGAATATTAATGTGTTAATTGTCTTACGATATTGACCGACAACCAAATATCTTTCAACGCAACATTCCGCACAACAACCGATGGTATTCTGCCTTTGGTTGTTGTGCTTTGATTTTATGAAAAATACCATAACGATAATTTCTGCACCAAGTGTAAAAATTTCGTTATGGTATCTTTTTGTTTTGAGAATCACCGGGTAAAGAACTTCCTGTCAGTAAAAACAGGAAAATTCTTACCCATGAGGTTTTTATTCAATTATTTGAGATACTGTGTCGTTCCGCCGATTTTGCCGCTGATACCGCTGTAGCCATTGGAACTCAATACATAAACTCTGCAGTTACCTTTACCGGGTGCAGATACGGAAAGTGTTCCGCCTGTGACCTGTTTGGTATCACCTGTTACAGCGTCAATATAAGTACCGTTGGGAATGCCTGAGAATGTAGCACCGTTGGTAACCGCTACACAAGCAAAGCTCTTTTCGCCTGTTTCGGGGTCGGTGTAACCACGCTTGAAGCACATATCACCAACAGAAGTATACTGACCTTTCTGCAATGCAGGAACAGCACGTCTGATTTTGTTGAGTTTGATAAGCTGCTGTGAAAGTGTACTGTTGAGTGTTTCCTGAACTTTACCGCTTGCGGTATATGTTCCGAA
>CACYBZ010000377.1 GCA_902772795.1 uncultured Ruminococcus sp.
GAAATCTGCGACAGCAGATTTCGCCTTAAAGTTTCGGTCAAGCCTTTTTAAAGGCTTGCGGGGTTCAGGGGCAGAGCCCCTGACAGGGGTTCGGGGACAGTGCCCCCGAAAATAACAAATACCGGATTTTCTGCCTTTAACATGGTATGACTGCCGACTTTCTGTGTACGTGTCACCGCTATCTGTGTGATTTCTGTTGCTTTGCCGAACTGTTCAAAAACAGCGGTACATTGATGTAGTGTTTCCAGAGATACCGCTGTAACAATTATTCTGACATTCGGATTTTTGCGGTATGCAGTATCAATAATTGTTTCCAGTTTGCCCGACGAACCTCCTACAAAGATACAATCAGGTGCAGGCAGTACGGAAACAACATCTTCTGCATTGCCTTGTATCGTTTCCACGTTGTCACATCGGAAACGATACTGATTCTGTTCTGTGAGATGAACTGCCGTTTCTTTTTTATCGACAGCATATACCTTTCCCGCATAACAACGCATTGCCATTTCTATGGATACAGACCCTGTTCCACAGCCGATATCCCAACAGATACTGTTTTTTTCAATATTCAATTTTGACACGCTGATATTTCTGACTTCAGCTTTGGTCATAGGTACAGCGTCCCTGATAAATTCATCGTCAGGAATACAGGTACGGATAAAAGTTTCGCTGTGGGGATTTTCGGCAACCATTACCGAAAGCGTATCTGTATGAATATCTGTCAGATTTTGGGCAATATCGCATAGGATTTTTTCGGTGGGCATGGCGAGATTCTCACCGATGGATACCCGAAGATTTCCCATACCGTAACGACACATTTTCTGACAGATATGTTCTGCTCTGACATCACCGCCCAACAGAAAAAATGTTTTATGGTTCATGGCGATATGCCGTATGATGTTTTCTTTTCTGCCGTGCAGGCTGACAAATTTCATATCCGACCATTTCATGTTCAGCTTCGCACAGAAATACACAGGGGAGGATATTCCGCAAAGAATTTCGGTATCATAATGTTCAAGAAGTAAAATCAGTTTTTCTGCACCGCTGTAAAATCCGCAGTCACCCGACAACAGCACGCCTATGTTTTCATAGTTACATTCTGCAATAAAATTTCTGATTTCTTCCGCCTGATACGATATCATGGTGGGCTTGTTCAGCATGGAAAATAAACTCACCATTCTTTTTGCACCGATAAGCACATCACATTTTTCAAGTACGGCAACAGCTTTTTGCGTCATGGTATCAAAGCCGTTCATACCCGTAGCAATAATATAAATTTTCTTATTCATGATTTTTCCCCGACAATATTGTTTTGACTTCCGCCAGTGAAACACCCTCATCGTTAGGACGGCTGACAACCAGAACGGCAATATGCCGTTGTTCTGCTGATTGCAGTTTACTGTCAAAACCGCCTGCCTTTCCGCTTTCCTTGGTGACAAGAAAACGGATATCATATTTGTCAATCAGTTCTGTATTGTCCTTTACCGAAAAAGGCGGTTTTCGGGCGACAATATGCCGATAGCCCAACCGCTGACAATGTTGTTTGTGTTCCTGACAGGGCAGAATACGGATAATACATCTGTTCTGATAATCTGTAACAGCGGTAAAATGTTCAGCCTCCTTACTGCCCGTTGTCAGCAGAATGTTACCGTCTTTTGTGTTCAGGTAATCAATAAGTGAGGGAATATTCTGAAAGTATGTGGCATAAGAACAGGGTTCGCAACGGTCACGACAAACCCTGATATACTCAGCGGAGGATATATGACAGGCTGAACGGATATTCTGTGTCACTTCTGTGGCATAAGGGTGAGTAGCGTCAATAACGGTACGTATGTGATGAGTAAAAATAAACTCGGTCATATGCTGTACCGACATTCTGCCTTTGATGACGGTAATAGTATCGGAGGGGTCAAGTACCTGTTCGCCGTAATCGGTAGCCACGCTGACAAACGCAGAAATACGATGTTCCGTACAGAATTCGGCAAGTTGTCGCCCCTCTGTCGTACCGCCGAAAATCAGAATATCACACATTGCGATAACCTCTCGGTGTGACCATTCTGCCGTTGATGACTTTGGTTTCACTGTTGCCGATAAAAACAGTAGTGAACATATCCACCTGTGTATCACGCAGTCGGGCAAGGGTAAGAATATGACTTTCTTCACCGTCACGACCGATGTTTTTCACATATCCGCAGACCGTTTCAGGATTTTTGTATTGTAACATGATGTCGCAGGCTTTTTGCAGATAGTCCATACGTTTTTTCGACGAGGGGTTATAAAGCACAATCACGAAATCTGAAAGGGAGGCATAGGCAACTCGTTTAAGAATTTTGTCCATAGGTGTCATGAGGTCAGAAAGACTGATAACGGCAAAATCGTGTGTCAGCGGTGAACCCAGAACAGCACCGCCACTCAGACAAGCGGTAACGCCTGCTACAATTTCGGTTTCAACATCGGGATATTGTTCCCCGACCTGCAAAGCCAGTCCCGACATACCGTATACACCACTGTCACCACTACATACCAGAGCGGTAATTCTGCCGTTTCTTGCCTGTTCAAAGGCGAGTTGCACTCTTTGTACTTCCTGTTTCATGGGGGTGGTAAGAAATTCTTTATCGGGAAAATACTGTTTCATCAGTTCGGCATAAACGGTATATCCCACAATCACATCACAGTTATCCAGTATAGTTCTGGCTTCGACAGTCATACCGTTTTCACTGCCTGACCCGAATCCCACAATATAAAGTTTCATAGCAAATCCCTTTCAAAATCAATGATAATATTTTTTTCGCCTATTGCCAGTGTTACTCCGTTTCCGCATTGTTTGGTGACGAGGAGTTTTCCGCCGTCATGCAGGGCACTTCTTTCGCAGACGTTATCGACTCCTGTTACGGTTCGGACAAATGCCGAACTTGAAAAATTGCCTTGTATGTTGTTGAGTTCTTCGGCACTGTGAAAGACAAGCGGAATATGATATTTTGCCGAGAAGTCAAGCAAAGCCTTTTCGTTTTGTTTGAGGTCTATGGATACCATTTCGCAGATACGGAACAGCGGAATATGTTGTTCTTCGAGTTTTTGCAGAATAAAGCTTTCAAAGCTATCGGTACAGATATTTTTCTTACAGCCCACACCCAGCACAATATTTTCGGGAACGAGGTGAAGTGTTTCGGTGAAAGGCATTTTATCACTGTCCGCCGAAATATATATGCCGACAGCGGTGTTATGGTCATCAAAGAACTTGTCAGGGCGGTTGATAAAAGGATAATCACTCAACAAAGCAATTTTCTGATTGTTGACAATAAACGAAGCGATATTTTTGGCGATATTCATTTCACAAAGATAAAGGCGGTTTGCCCTGGCGAAGCTGTCAGGCGAAAATTTTCTGCCCGTGTCGGTAGCAGTGGTAATGACAGGTATGGCATGAATACATTCAGCAAGTTTTTTGGTGAGGCTGTTTGCACCGCCCAGATGTCCCGACAACAGCGAAACAGCAAAATGTCCCTGTTCGTCAATCACAATAACAGCAGGGTCAGAGGTTTTGGATTGAAGATATGGGGCAATCATTCGCACAGCGATTCCGCAGGCACACAGGAACACAAGAGCGTCACAGGAGAAAAAAAGCTGAGCTGTCAGAAGATGAAGCTGAGAGAATGGTATACAGTTATTGTCTTTATATTTGTGAAAAGCATATCTTTGCAGGGTAAATTCACCGCCGAGCATATCCGCAATCCGCTGTGAAAGTACAAGACCGTTTTGTGTGAGTGAAACGACCGCTATTTTCATTTTACAAACTATCCTTTCTGTGGTCAAGGAAAATCCTTAACCACATGAATTTCTATCTGAGCGGTTAGAATGATTTTCTCACCGTGTAGCTATGACAATCAAAAGTTTTTTGTCCACTTTTTTCAAAAAAGTGGGCGGGGTCAAGGGGCGGCAGCCCCTTGTGGGATTTTAAAGGGCGA
>CACYBZ010000378.1 GCA_902772795.1 uncultured Ruminococcus sp.
CATTTTCTGTTTTCTGATGTTGCTCTTGTTACGGAACCATGCACTCAAAGGATTGTTCTGCAGAAAACTTCCCTCTTTACCACTGCTGCCCGTATTACCTTTTGTCACCACTTTGCTGGGTCTCGGCATAAAAATTCCCTCTTTCATCTTAATTTTTTCGGAATTTGCTACAGCAAATTCCTCCTGAAAAGTTTTGCCGAACTTTTTCAAAAGTTCGTGGGGTCAAGGGGCAACGCCCCTTGTGGGATTGTTAAGGGCAACGCCCTTAACTCTGTCCGCCTGTTTTCTTTTCAATATCGCTCCATGTACTGGCAACCATCTTCGACTGCTGTCGGCTTCGTCCGATACTCTGTAACTTCTTGTCAAATTCACTCATCATGTTTCCTAATACATCAAAATCATTATCAATTTTTTCCGCTTTGGAAATCGTTCCTTCCATCATCTTCTGTAGTTTCAGCAAAATATCCGGGTCTTCCGCAACAGGAACTGTTCTGACAATATCTTCCAGTTTGGCAGCGATTTCCTGATAAAAATAAATACGTTTTTCTTCCGCCTCAAGCAAATATCCTTTGAACAACAGTCCTGACTGGGTAATGCGGAATTCTACCAGCATTCTGTACAAGTCAACCATTTCCGACGTCCACATAAAATGTGACTGCAAATAACTCTGTCGCTGAATAACAGAAAGCTGGTCTACAAGTTCAGGCGATACCGTTATCATATATGCCATTTTGTCCTTGTTTTCTTCCAGTTTGCGGAATTCTTTGGAAAGATTCGCCTGCTTTCGGTGTAGATTTTCGTTTGATTTGTCGATAATGTTCTTTACCGCAATATACAAATAATAACTGTCCAGGTATTTCTTACACGCCTGCATATAATTGTCACGAACATTGTCATCCAGCGAAAAAACGTTATTGCGAATATTGAAAAAACCGTTCATTAATCCCGCTTTGGCGGCAAAAGCGGTTTCCACTTCTCCATGAATAACCGCTCCCTCAAACATTCGGGCTATCAAGTACAAACTGCGGTCTATCTCACTTATGTCAATATCATCACCTCGTGGAGTATCATGCTCCAGATGACTGATTAAAATCTCAACGGCGTATTGTAAATCTCCACACCATTGGTTCGGATTTGTCTTTTTATTGAGAATTTCTGAGGATAAACCACTGGATACAAAATCAATCCCCTTTAACAACTGAATAAGTTGTCGGTTATTTTCTGTTTTCCTTGCGGTGATATCCTGTGCCAGCATTTCAATGTCACCGTTGGTCTGGCTGATTTCTTTTTTGATTTTGTCAAACCATGATCCTGACGTACTCACACTCTCCATAACTTTCCCCCCTCCAAATCATTTCCGTCAAGTAGGGACACCCGGGTCAAATAGACTGTCAGGAATCTGTGTACTGATGTTATATGTTGGTTTTTGTACTTTCCGTTGTTCTTGCCTCTGTCTTTGAAAATCACCTTGTTCTGTCGTTTCTGTTGCCAAAGCAACAGGTTCTGTTTCAACAACAGGAGAAACTACCGCAACCCCTTTCATAATCCGATTCATATTGCGGAATGTCTCCGAAATATCTACCTTCGTACTGCTGACTGTCAGATTAAGAATACTATAAGAAATCACCTTGTCCAGTTGTTCCAGTTGCTTATGATACTGTTGTATATTCCGTTCCAGATTTTCGTACTGGTAAGATGAAGAACAGTAATTTTTCTGCATGGCGTAACAGGAAGCAGATAACTGAATGTAACTTTCAAACGCCTCTATAATCGGCATAACATCACGCTGACTTTCTTCGTCACAGTACAGCCAGCGGACACAGAATAAAATGGCGGATACTACCCTGCTACACGTACTGCTGTCTTTGTTGTTCTGAGCGGTCTGCAATTTGTCAATAAACATACTGAGTCTGTTCTGTATACCGTTGTTTTTTTCTCTGCTGTTACCGTGGGCAACTTCCTGATATATTCTGTTCAGTTTGTCAACAGCAGGTTCATCATATGCCGTATGGTGCATAGCCCCTGCAAAACACAGTTTCATACACCGCATTTCCACTGTTTCATCATCGTATGAAGCACAGAATACCGATCCATTCTCATTAATATAGTGATGTGCAAGATATTCTTTCAGCGTACTGCTATCCTCCCGACTACGGCTCACTAACGCATTCCAGACCGTTTTATCTTTCAGTTGTCTGTACAGGTCTTTATACAGCGGGTTAATTAATCCGAAATCAGCGGTAAATATACGCTTGGTTATCATCTGCATATACTTGTTGTTCATATACTGCGTAAGGTAATCAATAAGATTTTCCATATCACAACGACCTGTAAAGCGGTTACTTTCCAAAACAAGATAATGAACCATATCGGCCACACGTTCACGGGTATACGTATTCAGAAATACACAGGCTTCCTGTTTCCGACTTTTCAGACAATCATAAATATTGCCGTCATACGTTCTCAGGGACAGTATGGCTCTCTCATTAAGATAGTCAAATACAGGACTGGTCAACAGCCACTGGGCGGACTTGGTTACATTCGTTGACGCTATCAATATAATTGTTCCATATAATTCTTTTTCCGCCCTGATTTCACTGAGTTCTTCTTCCTCTTTTCGGAACATACGACAAAAACTGTCCAGCGGAAAAACAACTGCACTGCGATGTTTCTGGTCTTTAAGTTGTTTCCGTAACCATTTTACCAGATTTTTTTCGGGCTTCTTCGGAAAAAAACTTTTTGTTTTCAGACTGTCCGTGTAAGATTCTTCGTAATGGAAAACCCGGATATTCTGCTGTTCATCTCTGTCAACAAAATAAACGCTGCTGTATTTGTCGTGAAGCTGATACCATAAGTAACGGTATAATCCCGTTCTGATTATCCCCTCCAGAAAATACATATCATCGGGTTCAGCAAATACCACCTGAAGCAAAGCATTAGATGAAAACAACCTTTGTCACCTCTTTTCCTGTTCTGACACCGTGAGTGTTATCGCACTATCTCCATTTTTCGTGAAGTGACTTCGTTGCCTTTCTCATCTTTGACGATAAGATAAAAACAAAACGTATCCTCGCAGACAATGCCCAGACTGATTTTCCCCTCTGTCTTCGGTGTCGGTATACTGACAGTTCTGTTATCGTCCTTTCTGCCGTCCACGCAGATAACCATATGGATATCCATACTTTTTCTTGATAACGGATTTTCAAAAACAGTATCCAGCCATTTTTTTCGGTGCATCATTTCAGCAACCTTACCGAAAAACTTTTTTCGACTGCCTGTTTCTCTGATCGTACCATTATCTATTTCATATTCAAAAATCATTACCCCTATATGGATTTTTTCGGCAAAGGCTTCCCGATGACTTCTTATAACAGGTTGAAGTGTACGTAATCCTGCTTCATAATCTCCGGGAATTTCTACTATCGGAAATTCACATATCGGGCACACCGTTCCCTGAAACTCTTTTCCACAAACCAAGCATTTCATCTTTTATTCTCCTTCGGCAAAAAACTTTTTCCCCTCGTCCAACAGGTATTTCTGAACGTCTGACAAGTATTCATCAATTATCTGTAAATCGTCTGACATATTGCCAAAATCCTGACTTAAGCGAAACTTTTCCTGACCGACAATCTGCAACAACTTTTC
>CACYBZ010000379.1 GCA_902772795.1 uncultured Ruminococcus sp.
GCAGAAGCATCAAACTGCGTATAATTGCTGAATTCTTCTGACATTTCCGAAAGCATTTCACTCAGTCCCGAAAACTGTCCTGCAACTACTGAACGGATTTCTCCGACACGTCTTTCTGCTGAAAGGTAGGACGCATAAGAACGATAATTTTTATTAATGGCATGAACAAGTTCGGGAATTTTGCAACATTTTTGACTGTAGCAAGTCAGAAAATCTTCATGAGTAAGTTGTCCGTTTTTGACCAACAGCGGTATCATTTCCCGAAAATCATTTTCGCTGATGTGTTTTTCTCTTTCCCAGCAGTATGACTTCATTCCGCAGCCTCCGCACACCCTTTTTACGGATTGGGAAAATACCGTATCCATATCATAAGAATACAGATTTTTCATTTTATCTGCTACAAAGTCAACTGATTCCGAAACATTTGCCAGAGCTTTGGCAACGTGTTCCAGTCGCATAATGACATTTTTTCTCATTTCTTCGGTTGTTGATTTGTCACTCGGAGGGGCGAATGCTATGGAAAAATATTCGCCTACATTTTCAGGAAGAAGCATAAAAACCACACCTGCAATGAGCAGTTCATACATTGAGGCAACCATTACATGACTGTCCTGTGACTGCAATGTCATCAGCATATCACACAGGAAAAATATCAGCAAATTGACGAACTTTCCTGTATGAGAAAAAAATCCTGCCATAATTCCGCCGAATGCGTAACTGCCTGCGATGAAATTCATAGAGTTGTCCGCCATACTGAACATTACTCCCGTAGTGATACCGGAAATACACCCTCCGCTGATTCCGCCGTATCTGGCACAGAGTAGTATAATCAGAATTGCTCCGATTCTTCCTATGGAAACGCCTCCGAAGGCAAAAGCCGTAAATGACAGCAACAACAGACAACTGCTCATAACGAGACTTACAGTTTCGCTCTGCGTAAGTGTAGCGATACCTCTTGTACTTCTTAAAATTCTGAACGTCTTGAAATAGAAATAAGCACCGAAAGACGATAAAAAAGCTTCTGTAACTGCCATGACAATCAGATTCACCCGAAAGCTGCCGATAAATGCCAATAAAATACCCGTTATCAGCATGACACTTCCTGAAACGACAACAGGATAAAAACTGCTTTTGTTGATTTTGGCAATATCGCTAAGGGTCCAACGTATTGCCACAATGGCGAGTGCTGTGGCAACATAACGAAAACTGCTTCCCGAAAGTAATACCACGTAGCCGAAAATTGTTCCGATGAGTGTGCTAATTATTCTGTTGAAAGGTACTGCCGAAAGTACTGACGCTCCAAACGGTGCATATGTTCCGAATACTGCTCCGCCTGACAGTAGAAATCCCGTTGCCATATACAGCGTATGTGAAATTATTGCCCTCGCTGTTTTTGAAGAAAAATTCTGTAATACGACCATATTATTTTCAGTTATACTTTGTTCTTTCAATACAGACCACTCCTTTTGCTGAACCTGCTATCATTATAGGACGTATTCTGAAAAAAAATTGTCGGTAAGGGGATAACTTTTTTGCCGTATTCTGTGATTTTATGGTGATACTGTCATCAATCGGCACAAATGAGAATATACATAGTCATTTGGTATATACTATTTGTAGCAGATACACAAGGAGTTGATAAAAACAATGATGTACATCAATGCTTTTTGGGTGGGTGGACTAATATGTGTTATCGGGCAGATATTGATAGACAAAACGAAACTGACCCCAGCCAGAATATTGGTAAGTTTTGTGGTAGCAGGAGTATTGCTGAGTGCTGTAGGAATTTATGCACCGTTGGTTGAATTTGCAGGAGCAGGTGCAACTGTGCCGTTAAGTGGATTCGGTTATACAATGGCACAGGGAGTAAAAAGAGCAATCATCGCAGATGGAGCTATTGGTATTCTTACGGGAGGTATAATATCCGCCGCAGCCGGACTTACTTCAGCGGTATTGTTCGGCTATATTTTTGCTCTTGTCACCAGACAGCGTGACAAAACCTGATTGTCAGGGGTATTGCCTCTGAACCTCACAAGCCTTCCAAAAAGGTCTGACCGAAACTTTAAAGTGAAATTTGATGTCGCAGATTTCGGTGAACGTAGAGAAAAAATCCGAACGAAATGAGCCTTGAAAAGTTTTGACCCACTTTTCCAGAAGTGGGTGGGGTCGAGGGGCAAAGCCCCTCGTGGGATTTTTAAGGGCGAAGCCCTTAAAAAGTCGGGGACGCTGTCCCCGAACCCCTGTCAGGGGCGTTGCCCCTGAACCCTACAAGCCTTTGAAAAGGCTTGACCGAAACTTTAAGGCGAAATTTGCATTTGCAAATTTCGGAGAACGTAAAGAAAACAGTCCGAACGAAGTAAGCTATAAAAAGTTTTGTCCCACTTTTTCAAAAGTGGGTGGGGTCGAGGGGTAAAGCCCCTCGTGGGATTGTTTAAGAGCGAAGCCCTCAAAAACTTTTGAATAAAAAATTTAAATTAGGTATTGACAAATGTCGAATGATGTAATATAATGGCAAAGCTGTCGAAAAAACAGCGATGC
>CACYBZ010000380.1 GCA_902772795.1 uncultured Ruminococcus sp.
CGTGAATTACGGCGAGAGTGAAAAAACAGATATTTCTTTGCGGGTTATCACCGACCATATCCGCAGTACGACATTTATGATTAGTGACGGTGTTATGCCGTCCAATGAAGGTAAGGGCTATGTGCTGAGAAGACTGTTAAGACGTGCTTCCCGTCATGCCAGACTGTTAGGCTATCATAAGCCGTTTTTGAGTGAGGTTGCCGAAGAAGTGATTCAATGCAGTAAGGGAGCATATCCTGAACTGGCAGAAAAACATGATTTTATTGTAGAAGTCATTAAAAACGAAGAAGAAATTTTCGGCAGAACAATTGACCTTGGCATGAATATCCTGAATGAAATCATCAATAAGCAGGATATCAGAGAACTGGCAGGCGAACAGGCATTCAAGCTTAATGATACTTACGGTTTTCCCATTGACCTGACAAAAGAAATTCTGGCAGAAAAGGGAATCACAGTTGATGAAAAGGGATATCATGAACTGTTGGCACAGCAGAAAAAACGTGCCAGAGATGCCAGAAAAAATGCAGGAGCAGAAGCATGGTTAAGTGATAATGTTGACCTCACTGACCTGACCAGAACGAATTTTACAGGATATACCACATTACATGACAATGGTAAGGTACTGGCAATTATCAAAGACGGAAACAGGGTAGAAAGTGCGGTAGCAGGTGATAAAATTGCCTTTGTACTGGATACTACGCCGTTTTATGCAGAAAGTGGCGGACAGGTAGGCGACATCGGTACAGCAAAAAATGATATCTGTGAACTGGAAATTTTCAATACCTCCAAAGACCAGACGGGTTGTTTTGTTCATTCAGCTGAAATTACTGACGGTAAACTTTCCGTAGGCGATACGCTGGTATGTCAGGTAAACACCATGTACCGCAATAATGTAAAAAGGAACCATACATCAGCCCATATTCTTCAGTCGGCATTAAGAACCGTACTGGGAAATCACTGTGAACAGGCAGGACAGTTAGTCAATGACAGCAGAGTCCGATTTGACTTTACGCATTTTTCGGCACTTACGCCCGAACAAATAGCACGTGTGGAAATGCTTTGTAACACAGAGATTCTCAAAGCCGTCGCAGTAGAAACGAAAGAAATGCCTATTGATGAGGCAAAGAAATTAGGGGCAATGGCATTGTTCGGGGAAAAATACGGCGATATTGTCAGAGTTGTCAAAGCAGGTGATTTTTCCACAGAACTTTGCGGAGGTACACATGTTGCCAATACAGGTGAAATCGGAATGTTCAAAATTCTTTCGGAAACATCGGTGGCTTCAGGTGTCAGACGTATTGAAGCCGTAACAGGTATCAATGCCGTTATGGAATATAATAAGTTGCTGATGACAGTCGGACAGACAGCTACTGTTCTCAAAATCAACAATCCTCACGAAATTGTCAAAGGTGCGATGCACATTGCTTCCGTCATCAAGGCAAAGGATACAGAAATCAATGAACTGAAAAACAAACTGGCATCAGGTTCGGTAGAAAGTGTATTGAACAGTGCGAAGCAGGTAGGCGAATTCAAAGTCATGCAGTACAAAATGCAGGGAGCCGATGCCAATGTTGTCCGTTCCATATGTTCAGACATTATCGAGAGAGAACCTCACGCTGTACTTGTTATTGCCAGCATTGTTGATGGTAAGGCAACGCTCTGTTGTGGTTGTGGTAAAACAGCCAGAAATCATGGAGCAATGGCAGGAAAGATAGTTAAAGCCGTATCTCAACTGGCAGGCGGTAACGGTGGTGGTAAGCCTGATATTGCTATGGCAGGTGCAAAAGATGTTGCCAGAATTGACAGTGCTCTGGCACAGGTATACACTATAGTTGAAGCCATCTGAGAGAGTGTAAAACAAACCATTGCATAATACAGTTCTCAGCATGGAAAGAACATGAGCAGAAAGCACAATATGTATTTGATAATATTCTCAAAATGAGCATTGATGAAATCAGAACATGATAAACACAGATTCATGCTTTCAGCTACTAAAGAATTTATAAGGGTATGAGTGAGATAAAACACCAGTTTCCCGGTTTTAGTTTTGTCTTAAACGATGGATTATCTGGCGGTTACTCTGTTTTTTGAAAAATTACAACCTTAACCCACTGGCTTTAGACGGTGGGTTAAGGTTGACAAAACAAAAGTTTCGTTTTGTCATAGCGACAGTAGGTACGGTACAGTCCGATTTTACGCCTGCGCAGTCAGTAGGTTACGAGGACGATGAAGCAGGAAGCCCATTGGCTTCAGAGCATGGGTCGTTCACTTACCCGTCGAACTCACGTTAATATCACCAACACAAAAAAGGCATTGAGAAAATATTCCCAATGCCTTAATTTTTTTAAGAAGTTTGTTGTCAGAAAATTTTATTTAACGGTTACCGTACAAGTTGACGGTCAGTGTACTGCCATTTTCGGAAGCAACCTGA
>CACYBZ010000381.1 GCA_902772795.1 uncultured Ruminococcus sp.
GGCATGATAATAGAATTTTTCATAACAGTCCGCATATTTCGGCAACGGACTGTTGTTTTTTATGAGTTGTTCAATTTCTTTAGCTGTCAGCATAGCTTTTCTGCTTCTTTCCTGTTGCGAATAATGATATACTCAAATCTCCACTCCGTAACCGTCTGACGAAACGGTGACAAGTCAGGTTAAATCAGGATTTGGTATATGTTCGGGGTGTCGGGAAAGGGTCTGCACCATTTCAATACGACATCGCCCAATATCTGTTTTAAAGCGGATAAAAGTTGCATAGATTTGGGCAATCAGTTCCTTGCGGTGAACTAAGAAAAGCACATTACCGCCGTTTTCGATAACATTTTTCGTGATTTGTGCCACAATAACCGGCTTACTGCCACCCCATGGCAAAACCACACAAGGAGCCTGATACCCCTCACGCCAAGCCCCCTGTACTTTGTCAACCAAATCACGCTGATAAGGTCTTAACGCAAACATCAGAACGGTAAGTCCTCGTCATCGTCAAGACTGCTGAAATTTTCATTTGTCGAATAACTCACAGGCGGTTTATCGTCAATAAATTTCGGTTCGGGAATTTTAAAATTCCCCTTTTCCGGTTGTTCAATAGTGATAATACTGTAAGGCTGTGCCGTCATACCACGACTGCCTTTATACTCCCATTCTCTTTCCTGAAAAATCATTCCGACAATACAGTCCCTGAATACTTTGCCGTCCCACTCTTGGGAAAAATCCACATCAGGGGATTTGTGCCGTCTGACTGCGTGATGAAATAGTGTCCTGTCTTGTCACAGGTGCATAAAAGCACGATACTGAAAAGTCCCTCAACGGTAAGCTGATTATCTGACATTTTACCAATCGTTTTCGCCTTGATTTTTCCGCTGTCGGTGGTTTCGATGTGGTGCAGAAAGTAGACAATCTTATCTTCGACAAGTTCATCAATACAGAACTCAATAAGCTGTTCAAAGTTGACTGCCATATTTGACGAAATCTCAATATTTACCTGAAAATCATTATTTTTTGCCTTTAACTGTGCAATTTCTTCTTTAAGTTTTTTGACGGTGGTATTTTCAAGGTCTGCCTTTTCGGCAATTTCTGCCTGTTGCTCCTCGCTTATGGTTGCCAGTGATGAAGCAAAACAAATAGAACAGGAATTATTGTACAGCGTCAAAAAAGAAACACCTGCCTAAAAACTGTCGGTGTCTGAATTGTACAAAGAATACATCATGCAAAAAAGTGAAATCAGAGAAACGACTTTAAAGAAAAAATGCGAAATAATTGAACATCATGTGTTGTCTGACTTAGAAAATTGCAAATTGGATAAACTGAATGCAAGAGCATTACAACACTGGAAACAAGATAGGGGAGTGTAAAATAAAGTGTGTAAGTCGAGAAAATAACAAAACGACTTACACACTTTACTTGACAAACCCATCAGTTCTTTTGACCGACAACAAAACTTTTTCGACAAGCTGAAATGCTGTATGTATTACGGCATTCCCCATTTACTACTCTCCTATAATCTTTATCAATACTCTTTTCCGCCTTTTACCGTCCAACTCATAATAGAAAATCTGTTCCCATGTACCAAAATCCAACCGTCCTTTGGTAATGGCACAGACTACCTCTCTGCCCATTATCGTCCTCTTTAAATGGGCATCAGCATTGTCTTCAAATCCGTTATGGGCATAACGACTGTGGGGCAGTTCGGGAGCAAGTTCTTCCAACCATACCTCAAAATCTTCATGCAACCCTGGTTCATCGTCATTGATAAATACACTGGACGTGATATTCATCGCATTGACAAGCACCAGTCCCTCTTTAATACCGCTCTCATTAATGGCAGACTGTACCTGCATGGTAATATTGACTATTGCCCGCCTTTCAGGAATCTGAAAATGTAATTCTTTTCTGTATGACTTCATGTTTTTCTCCTTTTCCCTTTTCAATACTGCCATAACAGGGAACGGCAAAATTATTTATGCTGTCCCCTGTCAAATGAAAAATATTCGATTTTATTCTACGGAAACAATATAGTAGTATAC
>CACYBZ010000382.1 GCA_902772795.1 uncultured Ruminococcus sp.
GACCAAACAGGCATATTTTTCGGCGGTGGAAAATAAAAGTGTATCGTATGAATTTCATATGATTTTTCAGTCTGCCATTACCTGTGCCAAAAAAATCAAGACCGATACCATGCTTTCCAAAACTTCTGTTTCCACAGCCACACTGGTTGCCTCACAGGTTACCCGATTCAAACATGGTGCGGAGGTGGTGGTTATCGGAGCAAACGGGGAAATCGGTTCAGCAGTGCTGAAAAATCTTCTTTCCTATAAGGATACCCACATAAAAGCCGTTGTCAGAAAAAAACATCTCCTGTCATCTGTTGCGGAAAATCAGAATGTAACTTTTGTCCGTTACGAGGACAGATACGAATACATCAGAAATGCGGACTGTATTATCAGTGCAACCAACAGTCCCCACTATACTGTTACGCTGTATGACCTCAAACGAGTTATTGACAATCATCACCCCCGTCTGTTTATCGACCTTGCCGTACCGTCAGATATCGACCCAGCCGTAAAACGGCTGGAGAATGTGGAAGTTATCAATATTGACTATTTCAAGGAACTTGCCCGAACAAACAATGAACGTAAATATCAGTCAGTAATGGAAGCCGATGAGATAATCCGCAGTGAAACGGATAAGCTGAAAAAAGACCTGTTATTTCACGAATTTCTGCCCGAATGGCAACAGATGGAAAAACAATGTGAAAACAGGCCATGGAGTGAACTGCTGTATAAAATGAAAGCCAAAGCGGACAGTCATTCTTTTTCCCAGTTCATTGCCGTACTGAAACTGATGGCAGAGGGGTGAAGCAGTTTGTCATACTTTCCGTTTTTTATCAACATTGAAAACAAACATTGCGTGATTGTCGGAGGGGGAAAGGTTGCTTTTCGGAAAGCGGAAAAGCTGTTGCCGTTCGGTGTGAAAATAACTGTTGTTGCCGAAAATATCTGTCAGGAAATGGCAGGCTTGTCGGCTGTCACCGTCAGACAGAAATCATTTCAGTACGAAGATATCAGCGGTGCATTCATGGTAGTCACAGCAACGGATAACCGAGAACTCAACAGAGCCATTTACCAGTATTGTCAGAAAAGAAACATTCTGATAAATACCGTAGATGAACAGGAAAACTGCGGTTTTATTTTTCCGTCCATCGTCAAAGGGGAAAATTTTACCGTTGCCGTTTCCACAGGCGGAAGAAGTCCGTTGTATGCGAAATATCTCAGGGAAAAAATTGAAACAGAAGTGGTCGGGAACAGTGATAAAATTATCGCCGTACTTTCCTCACTGCGGAAAATTGTCAAGGAAAGGGTACATGATGAACCAACCCGAAAAGCGGTCTTTGCCAGAATTATGCAACAATGTATTGACGGTGAAAAAGCAGTGGCGATTGACCAAATACTGAAAGAAACAGAGGCATAACAGCAGATGAAATTAAAAATAGGTACAAGAAAAAGCCGTCTTGCGGTGATTCAGACAGAAATGGTGATACACGCAATCAAGAAGAAATATCCCTACTGTCAAACAGAAATCGTTTATATCACCACAACGGGTGACATACAGGCAGAACAGTCATTACGAAAAATCGGCGGTAAAGGGGTATTTGTTTCCGAAATTGAAAAGGCACTTCAGGAAGAAACCATTGACATTGCTGTACACAGTGCCAAAGATTTGCCGATATACTTAGCTGACGGACTGGAAATTTCGGCGGTGCTGGAACGGGGAAATTATCGTGATGTTCTGGTGACCAACAAGGGAATAACTGTACAGAACCGTCCCGATTTTATCATAGGAACGAGCAGTATCCGAAGAATGTACGGTATCAGAAACAGATATCCCGCTGTGGGCTGTTCGGAGATACGGGGAAATGTAGATACCCGTCTGCAAAAACTGAAAGACAGGCAGTATGACGGTATTCTTCTGGCAGGTGCAGGTCTTGAACGCACAGGGTCTGACCGTCTTTCCGACTTTGACTACACACCATTTGATTATACAGAATTTCTGCCGTCCCCTTGTCAGGGAATTATCGCTGTGGAAAGTCGGAAAAATTCTCCGTTTAAGGCTATGCTGGAAAGTATCAGCGACAAAAATACATTCCTTTCCTTTGAAACGGAACGCTATATTATCCGAAAACTGGATACAGGCTGTACATCACCTTTGGGAGCATATTCCTTTGTGGAGGGGGACAGTATCCGTCTGTTCTTGTCCGAAGATATGCAGAAAATCAAGTCAGCAAAAGGAAAAGTGACAGAGCGTTTTTCTCTGGTGGAGGAGGTGATATCATGCTGAACGAAAACACCAAAGGAACAGTTTATCTTGTCGGAGCAGGTTGCGGTGATTACGACCTGATTACTCTGCGGGGCATGGCATTGCTGAAACAGTGTGATGTTGTGGTCTATGACAGTCTGATTGACAGTCGGTTGCTGGATTTTGTTCCGACAACAGCGGAAAAAATCAGTGTGGGAAAGCGTTGCGGACATCACAGCGAAACACAGGAAACCATCAATCATATTCTTGTTGCCAAGGCGAAAGAGGGAAAAGATGTTGTCAGGCTCAAAGGCGGTGACCCGTTTGTTTTCGGGCGTGGGGGAGAAGAAATTCTGCAACTTCAGCAACACCATATCCGTTATGATATTGTTCCGGGAATTTCTTCAGCGATTGCCGTGCCCGAACTTTCGGGAATACCCGTTACCCACAGACAAACCAGCCGAAGTGTACATATCATTACAGGACATACCACAGAAGATTTTTCGCAGGAAAAAATGAAACATTATGCACAACTGGACGGTACACTTGTTTTCCTGATGGGACTGAAACATCTGAATGAAATATCGTCTGTACTGACGGCCTACGGCAAGGACAGCTGTACACCTGTTGCCGTGATTGCCAGCGGTGCATCATCAATGGCAAAGACCGTCAGGGGAACGCTTGCCGATATTTATCAGAAATCCACCGTTGAGAATATACAACCGCCGTGTGTCATCGTGGTGGGGAAAACGGCAGAATTTGACTTTTTACCTACAGTGGAAAAACCGCTGACAGGAAAAAAAATCATTGCCACAGGAACACCAAAATTTGTCAGTAAACTTTCACTGGCTCTGGAACAGAAAGGGGCTGTTGTACAACGTCTGGCACATTTACAGGTTGTTGCCTATGACAATAATCCGCTGTTCGACAGCACACTTGAAAACCTCAGCTTTTACGGTATCATTGTTCTGACCAGTATCAACGGGGCAGATATTTTCCTGAAACGGTTATCCGCTTTGAAAACCGATATCCGAAAATTGTCTGCTGTCCGTTTTGCCGTCATCGGCAGGGCGACAGCAAAAGTTTTGCAGGACAAAGGCATATTCCCCGAAATCATTCCCGAAAATTATACTTCCCAAGCACTCGCCGAAGCGATTGTCAGACATAATCCCAAAAAGGAAAAAGTCCTTATTCTCAGGGCACAACAAGGTTCGGCGTGTCTGACAGAAATACTTGACGTTCATCATATTCCTTATGACGAAATCAAGTTATATGATGTCATTGCCAGAAGTGACGAAAACCAGACAATGTCATTAGAGGGTGATTATATTACTTTTGCCAGTTCGTCAGGGGTGAAGCACTTTTTTTCCTGCGGATATCGTCTGCCCGACAACAGCAAAGTGGTCTGTATTGGTGATGTCACCGCACAGACACTCCGGAAGTACAACATCAAGGGCTTTTCCGTTTCAAGAACAAGTGACACCGCAGGCATTGTGGAAACCATCATTGAGGAGAAAAAAAATGAAACGATTCAGACGCTTACGAACAACAGAAACTATCCGCACACTGGTGCGTGAAACCCATATTCAGAAAGAAAACTTAATATATCCATTATTCGTCATAGAGGGCGAGAATGTGAAGAATCCTGTTCCGTCCATGCCTGAGATTTATCAATATTCCGTGGACAGGCTTGACGAAATTCTGACACAGGTCAGTGAAAGCGGAATTTCAGGTGTTCTGCTTTTCGGAATTCCCAAAGCCAAAGATGAATATGCTACGTCCGCCTATGACCCTGACGGTATTACCCAGAAGGCAGTGAAATATATCAAAAAGAATTATCCTGAAGTTCTTGTCATTGCTGATGTATGCTTATGTGAATACACTTCCCACGGACATTGTGGTATTGTGGATAACGGCGTTATCCTGAATGATGAAACATTACCCTATCTTTGCCGAATGGCGGTAAGTCTTGCCCAAGCGGGAGCGGATATGATAGCACCGTCCGATATGATGGACGGCAGAGTATCCGCCATAAGAAATGCACTGGACGAAAACGGATTTATGCACATTCCGATTATGGCATACAGTGCAAAATTTGCTTCAGGCTATTATTCTCCTTTCCGTGATGCAGCACAGTCCGCACCATGTTTCGGTGACAGGAAAAGCTATCAGATGGATTATGCCAACGGCAGAGAGGCTTTGCGTGAAATTGAAGCAGATATACAGGAAGGAGCAGATATCATTATGGTGAAACCGGCACTTGCTTATCTGGATATTGTCAGAGAAGCAACACAATTTGGTGTTCCCGTTGCGGTGTACAATGTCAGCGGTGAGTATGCTATGGTGAAATCAGCATCGCAGAACGGGTGGATTGATGAAAGAAAAATTGTTACGGAAAATATCATCGCTATGAAAAGAGCAGGAGCAGATATTATTATCACCTATCACGCACTGGATATGGCAAAATGGCTGGAGGAATGACAATGAATGGCGAAAAATCAGAACAGTACTATCAAAGGGCAGTCAGGTTTATGCCGGGTGGTGTCAACAGTCCCGTAAGAGCCTGTAAGAATGTCGGCAGAACGCCGTTGTTTATCGAAAGGGCAGAGGGGGACAGGATTTATGATGTTGACGGAAATGCCTATATCGACTATGTCTGTTCATGGGGGCCGAATATTCTCGGACATGGAAAACAGGAAATCATACAGGCAGTCAAAAATACCTGTGATAAGGGTCTGACGTTCGGAGCCTGTCACGCAGGGGAAATTGAACTGGCAGAAATCATTCAGAGAAATATTCCGTCAATGGAAATGTTACGGCTGGTCAATTCGGGAACAGAGGCGGTGATGAGTGCTGTTCGTGTTGCCAGAGGTTATACGGGAAGAAACAAGATTGTCAAATTTGAGGGGTGTTATCATGGTCATTCTGATGGGTTGCTGGTCAAAGGCGGTTCGGGACTGCTGACAGGTTCTATACCCGACAGTGCAGGTATTCCCGAAGGATACACAGAAAATACACTGCTTGCCCGATACAATGATGAAAAAAGCGTTGAAGATTTGTTCAGAAAATACGGAAACGATATTGCCACACTGATTATTGAGCCATGCAGTGCCAATATGGGGGTTGTACCGCCGAAAAAAGGATTTCTGAAATTTGTCCGGAAGATAACGGAACAATATGGAACAGTGCTGATTTTTGATGAAGTGATAACAGGTTTCCGACTGTCATCAGGAGGAGCACAACAATATTACAGTCTTATTCCCGATATGACTGTTCTGGGGAAAATTGTCGGCGGAGGAATGCCTTTGGCGGTCTACGGAGGAAAACGGGAAATCATGCAGTATGTTGCTCCATTGGGAAATGTCTATCAGGCAGGTACATTGTCGGGAAATCCTGTGGCAGTGAGTGCAGGTATAGCCACGCTGAAATATCTTGAAAAACACCCCGACATTTACTCCGACATTGACAGAAAAGCAGAAAAAATTGCCTCAGCTTTTCGCAAAGCAGGTATGAATGTCAACAGAGAGGGCTCATTACTGACAGTCTTTTTTACAGACAAGTCCGTCACCGATTATGACAGTGCAAGATTATCTGACACGAAAAAATTTGCTGATTTTTATGCCTATATGATAGATAACGGCATCTATATTGCACCATCGCAATTTGAAGCCATGTTTGTTTCCTGTGCCCATACGGAAGAAGATGTTGACTATACTTGCGATGTTATCAGCAGGTATTTTGCGGGGGACTCCGTTCCCTCGACCCCTGCCCACTTTTGAAAAAGTGGGACAAAACTTTTTGAGACCCACTGCGTTCGGAGAGTTTTCTCTGCGTTCGTCCAAAATCTGCGACAGCAGATTTTGCCTGAAAAGTTTCGGTCAAGCCTTTTCAAAGGCTTGCGGGGTTCAGGGGCGGAGCCCCTGATGGGATTTTTAAGGGCGAAGTCCTTAAACTATTGTGATACATGATATCTTTTCTTAAAGAAGATATCGTGTATTTTTTTCTTTATAAAATTTATCAATAGGAATCTATAAAATAAAGGTATAGCGAGTATAGTTTAAACCTATTGAATTTATAGGTATTATTGTTATATAATATATCGGCAACACATAAAGAAGTTATGTGTCAGTATTGTTAAGAGTGGTGATGAAAATGAAATTCAATACAGAATTACTTCACAACAGTTTTATGGGGGACAAAGCAACAGGAGCTACTGTCATGCCGATTTATCAGACGAGTGCCTTTGCCTATCCGTCACCTGAAAAACTGGAAGACGTTTTCAATAACAAGGCTTTCGGATTTGCCTACACCAGAATAGGAAATCCGACGGTATCCGCTTTTGAAAACCGAATGGTTGTACTGGAAAAAGGTATAGGGGCAATAGCGTGTGCGTCAGGAATGTCAGCGATTACGCTGTCTTTGCTCAACGTTCTTTCGGCGGGTGATGAAATCATAGCAAGTTCGGGACTTTTCGGAGGAACGATTGATTTGTTTCAGGATTTGCAGTCATTCGGCATAACCACCCGATTTGTCCGACACATCGAAATTAATGAAATTGCACCGCTTATCAATGACAAGACAAAAGTTGTCTTTGCAGAACTGATAGGTAATCCTGCGTTAGATATTGTCGATATAGATAATGTTTCAGCTTTTTTACATCAGAAAGGTATTCCGTTTTTTATCGACAGTACAACCGCTACACCGTATCTCATCAGACCCATTGAACACGGAGCAGATATCGTCATTCATTCCACGTCCAAATATATCAACGGCGGAGGCAATGCCGTAAGCGGAGTTATCATAGACAGCGGTAATTTCAGATGGGATACAGAGCGTTATCCTGCACTGGCACAGTATGGAAAATTCGGAAAATTCGCCTATCTTTCCAGACTCCGCAACGGTATATGGAGAAATATCGGTGCCTGTCTTTCGCCGATGAATGCATTCATGAATATGGTAGGCATGGAAACGCTTGCGTTGAGAATGGAAAGAATAGGTGACAATGCGTTAAAACTGGCAGAGTTTTTTTCTTCGGTTGAGGGAATAGAAGTCAACTATCCGTCATTGCCGTCAAGTCCCTACTATGAGCGGTGCAGAAAGCTGTTTGACGGCAAAGGCGGAGCGATTATCACCATACGGACAGGAAGCAGGAAAAAAGCCTTTGCCGTAATGAACAGACTGCATATTCCGCTGATAGCGACAAATATAGGCGATGTCAGGACACTGGTGATACACCCCGCCAGCACGATTTATACACACAGTGATATCCGAAAAAGAGAAAATGCAGGCGTTTATGACGATACGATACGGATAAGTGTCGGTATTGAAGATATTGATGATCTGACAGAAGATTTTGCACAGGCTTTTGCAGGACTAAAGGAGGAATAATCATGGCGGTTGACTATGCGACATTGAAAAAGGGCGGATTCATGCGTCAGAAACAGAAGAATCATTTTTCGTTACGACTGAGGGTTGTAGGAGGAAATCTTACCGCAGTACAGCTGGCGAAAATAGCCGAGGTAGCCGAAGTATTTGGTGACGGTCATGTTCATCTTACGTCAAGACAGAGTGTGGAGATACCTTTTATCCGACTGGAAGATATTGAAGATGTCAAAAATACGCTGGCACAAGGCAATGTCGAACCTGGGGTATGTGGTCCCAGAGTAAGAACCGTTACCGCTTGTCAGGGGCAGGCGATATGTCCGAGTGGCTGTATTGATACCTATGCACTTGCCAAAGAACTTGATGAGCGGTATTTTGCCAGAGAACTTCCGCATAAGTTCAAATTCGGGATAACGGGTTGTCAGAACAACTGTCTGAAAGCCGAAGAAAATGATTTGGGTATCAAAGGCGGTATAAAAGTATACTGGAAAGCAGAGGAATGTATCGGTTGTGGTGTCTGCGTAAAGGCTTGTCGGAGTGGTGCTGTCACCATAACGGATGGTAAAATTGAAGTGGATAACAGCAGATGTAACTTCTGTGGCAGATGTTACAAGTCATGTCCTGTTGAAGCGTGGGATACTGTCCATGGTTATATTGTTTCGTTCGGGGGACTGTTCGGAAACAGTATCCGTCAGGGAGAAGCGGTTATTCCGTTTATTGAAAATAAGGAGAAACTGCTGAAAATCTGTGATACGGCGATAAAGTTTTTTGAGGAGAACGCAAAACCGAGTGAGCGTTTCCGATTTACCATTGAAAGAGTAGGCAGAGAAAAATTTGAACAGGTTATAAAGGAGGCTTATGAAAATGGCTGAATGGCATATTGATGAAAGCGTAGATATTACCGACGTAGTATGTCCGACAACATTTGTCAAGGCAAAGGTTGCTCTGGAAGAACTTGATGACGGACAGATATTATCAATCAGACTGAATGACGGTGAACCTGTGCAGAATGTTCCGAGGAGTATCAAGGAAGAGGGACATAAGATATTGAAACTGCTTGACAATCAGGACGGAACGTATGAACTCATTGTACAGAAGGCAGGTGACTGAAAATGGCTTTGCGGGTAACTCAGGAAACATTTGAACAGGAAGTCATTCATTCAGAAAAAGCCGTTCTGGTTGATTTTTATTCAGACAGTTGTATTGCGTGCAAGAGGTTGTCGCCAACACTTTCCGAGGTGGAAGAAGAATACAGCGATACGATAAAGGTGGTAAAAGTCAACATCAATTTTGATATGGAGATAGCCGAACAGTACGAAGTACAGACTGTACCGACACTGATATTTTGTAAAGAGGGAAAAGAAATCAGCCGTCTTAGTGGTGCAGTCAGGAAGTCGGATATTGTCGGACAGATTATTGTTTAACAATCCATCAGGGGAGATTTTGGGAAAAGGAGTTATGCAGAAATGAAAATAACGGTTGCAGGAGCAGAGAAAGAATATAAAGAGGGTCTTACCGTAGCAGAACTGATTGATGCAGAAAAGGTAGAAACACCGATTTATGTTACAGTATCTGTCAATGATGAGTTTATTGCCAATGACAGTTTTGGCACGACAGTGCTCAACGAGGGAGATACAGTAGAATTTCTGTATTTTATGGGAGGAGGTCAGTAAATGGCATTTACCAACGAACAACTGGAACGTTATTCCCGACATATTATTCTGAAAGAGGTTGGGGCAAAAGGGCAGAAAAAATTATTGAATGCCAAAGTACTGATTATCGGAACTGGGGGACTTGGTGCTCCAGCGGCAATGTATCTTGCTGCGGCAGGTGTGGGAACAATCGGTATTGCTGACGCTGATGAAGTCGACCTTTCCAATCTGCAAAGACAAATTATACACACGACCGCCGATATCGGCAAAGCCAAAGTACAGTCTGCCAGAGAAACAATGGAAGCGATTAATCCTGATGTCAAAGTCAACACATATCGCACTTTTGTGAACAGTGAAAATATACGGGAACTGATTCGGGAGTATGATTTCATCATAGACGGAACAGACAATTTTCCAGCGAAATTTCTTATCAATGACGCTTGCGTAATGGAGAAGAAACCGTTTTCCCATGCAGGAATCATACGTTTTCAGGGACAGCTGATGACATATGTTCCCGACAAAGGGCCATGTTACCGTTGTGTTTTCAAGAACCCTCCGCCGAAAGACGCTGTTCCCACCTGTAAGCAGGCAGGCGTAATAGGAGCGATGGGAGGAATTATCGGCAGTCTGCAGGCGATGGAAGCAGTAAAGTACATCATAGGAAAAGGCGATTTGCTGACAGGTTATCTGCTTACCTATGACGCTTTGACAATGACTTTCCGCAAAATAAAATTGCCGGCACAGACCGATGACTGTGCCGTATGCGGAAGTAATCCCACAATAACACAGCTGATTGATTATGAACAGGCAGAATGTGACGGTGTATGATGATAGTTATCAGGAAATCAGATTATGAAAAGTTGCTTTCCCATGCTGAAAAGCAACTTCCCGAGGAGGCTTGCGGGCTGATTGCGGGAGAAGAAACGGAAAACGGGAAAATTATCAGGAAAGTCTATCTGCTGACCAATATTGACCATTCGAGAGAACATTTTTCTCTTGACCCGAAGGAACAGCTTACCGCAATTAAAGATATGCGGGCAAACGGATTTGTTCCGCTGGGCAACTGGCATTCACACCCCGAATCACCGTCAAGACCGTCAGAAGAAGATAAACGTCTGGCATATGACAGCAAGGCAAGTTACATGATATTGTCGCTTATGGAGAGGGAAAAGCCCGTATTACATTCATTCAGAATTGCGGGAAACCATGTAGAAAAAGAAAATCTGGTGATAGAAGAATGAAAACAGAAAAATTACAGACGGATATTCTGATAATCGGCGGAGGAACGGCAGGTTGTTATTCCGCTTTGACGATAGCAGAACACAGTCAGGCAAAAGTTCTGATTTGCGAAAAGGCAAATATCAAGAGAAGCGGTTGTCTGGCGAGCGGTGTCAATGCGTTGAATGCCTACATTGTGGAGGGAAGAACACCGCAGGACTATGTGGACTATGCCGAAAAGGACGCTGACGGTATTGTCAGAAAAGATCTTTTGCTGACGATGTCGGAAAGGCTGAATGCCGTAACGGAAAAGCTGGAACAACTGGGACTGGTTATTCTCAAAGACGCTGACGGAAAATATGTTACCCGAGGGAACAGAAATCTGAAAATCAATGGCGAAAATATCAAGCCGATTCTTGCCAATGCCGTCAGTAAGTTGCCCAATGTCACAGTGCTGAACCATGTCAACATTATTGACTATGCAGTAACCGATAACAGGATAAACGGTGCATTCGGAATCGGCATTGAAAATGATACCTTTTACTGTATAGAGGCGAATGCGGTAATTGTTGCCACAGGGGGAGCGTCAGGACTTTACAAACCGAACAATCCGGGTTTTTCCCGACATAAGATGTGGTATTGTCCGTTCAATACAGGGGCAGGCTACGCCATGGGAATCAGGGCAGGAGCAGAGATGACGACATTTGAAATGCGGTTTATTGCCTTGCGTTGTAAAGATACCATCGCCCCCACAGGAACACTGGCACAAGGGGTAGGAGCAAAGCAGATAAACGCTCTGGGCGAAGTGTACGAAACAAAGTACGGTATTACGACTTCACAGCGTGTCTATGGAACGGTAAACGAAAATCAGGAGGGCAGAGGGCCATGTTATCTGAAAACGGAGGGAATCACTCCCGAACAGGACGACTCACTGATGAAAGCCTATCTGAACATGGCACCGTCACAGACGCTGAAATGGATAGAAAGCGGAAAGAAACCCTCGCAGGAAAATGTGGAGATAGAGGGAACAGAACCGTATATTGTCGGCGGACATACGGCAAGTGGGTACTGGGTAGATACCCGACGGGCAACCACCATCAAAGGACTGTATGCGTCAGGTGATGTCGCAGGAGGCTGTCCGCAGAAGTATGTTACGGGAGCTCTGGCAGAGGGAGAAATTGCAGGACTTTCAGCGGTTGCGTTTATACAGGAAAATCCGTCAGGAAAGATTGATGAGGCATTGACAGAAAAAAAAATAGCCCAAGTCCGTCATTTTTTGTCAGATAACGGTAATGCATTTTATACCACACAGCAACTGGAAGAAGCCATGCAGACCGTAATGGACAGTTATGCAGGAGGAATAAAAACCAACTATCGTTTCAACGAAAAACAGCTGGACATTGCCGACAGTAAAATTCAGGCATTGCAGAAACTGAGTGAGAATCTGTATGCAGATGATTTTCAGGAACTGATGTACATATACGAACTGCGTGAACGGCTTACGGTATGCCGAAGCGTCATTGCCCATCTGAAAGCGAGAAAGGAAACCCGCTGGCACAGTTTTGCCGAAAACCTTGACTATCCCAAAAAGAACGACAAAGATTTTCTGGGGTATATCAATTCCCGTTATAAAGACGGCAGATTGCAGATAATATTCAGAAAACTTGTCAAAGAGGGTGAATCGTATGAGCATACAGATTGATAAAGAAAAATGTATCGGTTGCCGAAAATGTGGGGATATCTGTCCGGGCAGTCTTATCAGAATTGATGCAGAGAAAAAAGCCTATATCAGATATCCACAGGATTGTTGGGGGTGTACGTCCTGTATCAAGGAATGTCCCGTATATGCCATAAGGTTTTATCTTGGAGCGGACATCGGCGGAATGGGAAGTACAGTGCATACCGAAAAGCAGGGAGATATTCTGCGTTGGATAGTTCAGCGGTATGACGGAGCAAGGATTGAAACAGAGATAAATCAAAAGGAATCCAACAAGTATTAAGGAGGAGATACGATGAGTGCATTATCGCATCTTGATGAGCTTGAGGCAGAAGCCATCTACATTATGAGAGAGGTGGTAGCCGAATGTGAAAAACCTGTTATGCTGTATTCTGTCGGAAAAGACAGTTCTGTCATGTTACATCTGGCAATGAAAGCCTTTTATCCCGAAAAACCGCCGTTTCCGTTTCTGCATATTGACACAACATGGAAATTCAAAGAAATGATAAAATTCCGTGACGAAACAGCGAAAAAATACGGTATAGAAATGCTCGTCTATCAGAATCAGGACGGTATCAGGCGGGGTATCAATCCGTTTGACCATGGCGGAGCGTATACCGATATCATGAAGACACAGGCACTCAAACAGGCACTTTCCCGATACGGATTTACGGTAGCTTTCGGCGGTGGCAGACGTGACGAAGAAAAATCACGGGCAAAAGAAAGAATTTTTTCTTTCCGCAATCAGGCACAGGCATGGAATCCGAAAAATCAGCGTCCCGAAATGTGGAAGCTGTACAATACCAGAATTCATAAAGGGGAAAGTATCCGTGTATTTCCGCTTTCCAACTGGACGGAGAATGATATATGGCAGTATATCAGGAGAGAAAAGATAGAGATTGTACCGTTGTATTTTGCCCGAAAACGACCGATAGTATATCGTGACGGTAATATTATCATGGTTGATGACGACAGATTTCCGCTCAAAGAGGGGGAAAAGCCCGAATATCAGTCAGTCCGGTTTCGGACACTGGGGTGTTATCCGCTGACAGGGGGGATTATTTCCACAGCAACGACGCTTGATGAAATCATAGCCGAAACACTGAGTGCTGTTTCCAGTGAAAGAACGTCCAGAGTCATTGATAACGAGGCGGCAGGCAGTATGGAAAGACGAAAAAGGGAGGGATATTTCTGAGATGAAAGGGTTATTGAAATTTATCACCTGCGGAAGTGTCGATGACGGAAAATCGACACTGATAGGACATATCCTTTATGATTCCAAGCTGTTGTATGCCGACCAGAAAGAAGCACTGGAACTGGACAGCAAGGCAGGAAGCCGAAACGGAAAAATTGACTATTCTTTGTTGCTGGACGGTCTTATGGCAGAAAGGGAGCAGGGAATAACAATAGATGTAGCATATCGTTATTTCACTACGGAAAAGAGAAGTTTTATTGTTGCCGATACCCCAGGACATGAAGAATATACAAGAAATATGGCAGTAGGAGCGTCATTTGCGGATTTGGCGGTGATTCTGATAGACGCTTCGCAGGGCATTCTGGTACAGACGAAACGACACGCCAGAATAGGGAAAATGATGGGAATACGTTATTTTGTGTTTGCCGTCAACAAAATCGACCTGACAGGTTACAGTGAAGAAGTGTTTCAGCGGATACAGCAACAGATTGACGACCTGAAAAAAGAACTGTCACTGGAAAATATCAAGGTAATACCGTTGTCAGCGACAGAGGGAGATAATGTCACCTGCAAATCAGAGAAAACACCGTGGTATAAGGGCGAACCGTTATTGACCTATCTGGAAAATGTTGTCATCACAGCAGAAGAAGATAACGGTTTTTATATGCCTGTACAGCGTGTATGCCGACCCGACCACACTTTCAGAGGGTTTCAGGGACAGATTGAATCGGGAAAAATTCATGTCGGCGATGAAATCACGACACTTCCCAGTCAGGAGAAAGCGAAAATAAAACAGTTGTTTGTCACAGACAAACAGACAGAAAGTGCTTTCAGAGGGCAGGCGGTAACGGTAACGCTGGATAAAGAAGTGGATATTTCCAGAGGTTGTGTACTGGTAAAAGATACGGATATTGCCATCTATAAAAAGCTGAGTGTGTCAGTTCTGTGGACGGACGATGAACCGTTGTTATTGGGAAAAGACTATATTGTCAAGCTGGGAACAAAGACAATAGCAGGAGTGATTACGAAAATCAATTATGCAGTAGATATCAATACAGGGGAACATTTACAGGTGGACACCCTTGCCAAAAATGAAATTGCTCTTTGTGAACTGTCTTTGGCGGAGGCAATTCCTGCAGACTTGTTTGCACACCATCGCACACTGGGCGAGCTGATTATTATAGACCGTGTAACGAATATGACTTCCGCTTGCGGAGTGGTGGAGAATGTCAGTGAAAAAGAAAGTGACTTTACCAACCGAGCGTCTTTTGTACGGGGAACGCTGGAGGCAAGAGGGGACATCTTTGAAGAATTTTGTTACGATACGACAAATCTGAATGTATTGAAATACCGAACTGTCGACAGGACATATACTGTCGGCGATGAGATACCAATTCACGGAGAAAGCTATCACTATCCTGAAAGTTTTGATATTATTGTCCTGAGAGATGATACAGCGATAAAAATACGTCACAGACAAGTAGCGGATATTCTGACAGTTTCGGAATATCACACAGAAGGTTTTCCGTTGATAAACGGAAGGGGTTTTGCAATACGGATTTCTTCGGATAAAGAATTTACGGAATTTATCCGCCGTTACAGGACATCTGACGAAATGGAGAAAAAGGAATTGTTTGCCCGATATCTGCAATTTGAAACATATCGGAAAATCATTATCCGTTAAGTTTCGGAAAGGGGGAGAAATATTTGACACTTCAGCAGATTTATTATGCGATTGTCGTTTCAGAAGTAGGGTCTATCAACAAATCGGCAGAACAGCTTTATATTACACAGCCGTCCCTGACGAGTTCCATAAAAGCACTGGAGAAAGAAATAGGCATTACCATATTTCTCCGCACGAGAAAGGGAATAACCGTAACCGCTGAGGGCATCGACTTTCTGCAATATGCAAGGCAGGTGTATCAGCAGTACGAAATACTTTGTCAGCGATATGCCGACAAAGCCAGTATCAAGCACAAATTCGGTGTATCGACCCAGCATTATTCTTTTGCAGTGCAGGCGTTTGTCGAAACAGTGAAACAGTTCGGTACGTTGAAATTTGAGTTTGCCCTGAGAGAAACAAAGACGATGGAAGTCATTACCGATGTCGGCACAATGAAAAGTGAGATAGGGATTATTTATCTGAGTGATTATAATCGGAAAGTCGTTACCAGAATGCTGAAAGAATATCATCTGAAATTCTTTGAGCTGATGGATTGCAGAGCCTATGTATACTTGTATAAACATCACCCGTTGGCGAAAGAAAAATCCATTCGTTTTTCACAGCTTGCCGACTATCCGTGTCTGTCCTTTGAACAGGGGGAGCAGAGTTCCATTTACTTTGCGGAAGAGATACTGAGTGATATGGAGTATCTGCGGACTATTAGGACGACCGACAGGGCGACCATGCTGAATCTGATGAAAGGGCTGGACGGTTATACTTTGTGTTCAGGAATTATCTGTGAAAATCTGAACGGTTCAGATTATGTCACCGTTCCTTTTGAAGAAGATGAGTATACACACAATTCTGTCATGACAATCGGGTATATCATGAAAGACGGATTTACTCCCAATGAAATTGCACAGGTATATATCAGGCAGTTGGAACAATACAAGACAACATAAGTTCGCTGAATAACTGTCAAATAATCCTGCGTTAATAACAAAACACCAGTTTCCAAGTTTTAATTTTTGCCACTGTATATAGTGGCATTAAATTTGCTACTACCACAATATATAACGTAATTTTTCAAA
>CACYBZ010000383.1 GCA_902772795.1 uncultured Ruminococcus sp.
ATTTTGCTATTGGTGGTAAATCCACGCAGTTACCGCAGATATAAACGTTTCCATTGGCGTAAAAGATGTTGTTGATACCTGCGCCGCATTTTCCGCCGTACATTGTACAGTCATATCCTCCTGTGCGAACATCAAGCTTTTCTTTGGCTTTTTCAAGAAAAGAATGATACTCTTCCAATGTAATACCATATTTTCCTATCATACGGGAAAAAGTAATCCTACTGCCGAAGGGTTCAAAAAATGCAATTGTTCTATCAATATTATTCAGCACCTCCTTTCCGACTGTACAATTCACTGACGGGTAGCGCATATTGACCGAGTAATACAATTCAATAGCTTTCATCACCTTACTATGCGAATTGCAGCGCCATTTGTTGTGTATCTCCGGGATACCATCGATTGAAAAACCGATATTGATATTATGTAACTTGAAGAAACGAAGCATTTCCTCCGTAACAAGAGTTCCGTTTGTTATAGTATAGGCGGCAATCCTGCCGGCAGAAAGATAATCGCTGATATACTCGATATATCTGTGTAGTGATGTGTAATCAAGGAGAGGCTCACCGTTGCCTACAAAGCCGAGCTTGAATACCTCAATATCATACTTGTCAATGTGCTGCTTGATATTGTCGAGTATTGAAAACACGTTCATTTCTGTTTCTGCAAGGTGTTTTGCTTTTTCGGATGTGTGAAAGTGACAGTAAGTGCAGTTCAGGTTACAGCGGTTGTTGATGCTGATACAGGCTCTGTCAATCATTTTGTTCCAATTCCTTTCTCAATTCATCTCCCAAAATCCACCAGTCCTTTGCTGTTCGATTCTGTCTGTCACGAATCAGAGTATCCACCTTGTCTAATGACAAAAGATAGCGATAGATTGATTCTACATAATCAACTTTTTTTCTTTCTCCTATTCTGTTGTGCCTTTGTACTGCACATTTAATCAGTGCCGTATAGCCATTGCTGTCCTGTTGATTCAAGGAGATGTCGGGCAGACTGCATAGCTTTTCAACAATTTTTTTATTTGCGTGCCAACAAGCAATCATCAAAGGTGTATTACCTTCGTTAATATTCTGCATCTTCAAATGACTCGGCGTGGTTTCATCGACAGATCCCTTGTTATAATCTGCTCCCATTTCAAGTAAAAGATTAAAAAGTTTGAAGTTGCCTAATTGAACGCAATGTGCAAGTGGTGTCAAACAATACCTGCTGTTATCTGTTTTGTCAAGATCAGCTCCATTTTCGATTAGAAATTTGAGCTTTCGATATTGCTTTTTTTCCGAAACATTATAACCGTCCCTCTCAGCACGTTTATCTTCATCATTACACCTGATGCAGCTGATAAGCAAAGTCATGCCATCAGGCAGATACATATTTAAGTCGAGATCAGGCATCATTTTCTGAAATGCGTCAAAATGTTCGTACTCTTCGTCTAGGGCAAGAAATGAGGCATAATTAGTATTATTAGAGCGCTTGGCTATATAATCTTTTAAGAGAATACTGTTATCATACGAAAGTGACATACCAATATCGTCATGGATAAGATAGATTACTTTATTCATCTTTCTATTTATCTGCTCAGCCAGTTCTATAATTTTAGCATCATTTTTTTTCTGCATGAAGTGGCTACTTCTCTCAAATAACATTCGTTCACGAAAACGTGTGCGATATTCATCTATTGTCATCATTACCTGCCAAGCAATCTTTTGTTTTTTAGAAGTGCCGATGTATCTGGAATAACAGCAGAAACACATTTCTCGAGTTCATTGATATCAATGTCAAAGATATCGGCAAATTCCTGAATTCTTTCTTGTGTAGGTGTCAGCTTACCCGTTTCATACTTGGTATACACTGAACGGTCGATATGTAGTTCCTTTGCTACATCAACTTGTGTCATACCATGACTCAGACGAATTTCCTTCATTTTTTTACTGATAATAACATTCTTACCATCTTTCAGGAATTCGTTTCTAAAATCTTTGTTTCCAGACATATGATTACCTCCTCTGTTTTTTTCGGTTTGTAACAGTTCTCTGCTGTCCTTCTTGTTGAACTTATTATATTACAAATAAGTGTGTGCGTCAATAACTGTTATAAACTATGCACACATTGAGCATTGATTTGCACAATAAAAATGCACAACACAAGGTATCTATGCACAAGGACTATGCACATTTCTTTTTAGTTATGCACATTTGATTCAGTATATACTACATATCAAAGTTTAAGGGCTATACCTTACATTCACGTAGGACATAGCACTTTTTTTCTTATGGTAGATAAACCACTATTCCTGTATTTCCTTTATCAACGTCACACTGTCCTTAAAGCCTGCCTTATACTCACCTCGGACTTGAAGAAGCCGCAAGAAACAGAACATTTGTTCAGGACTGTATGAATAAAGATAATGAACCC
>CACYBZ010000384.1 GCA_902772795.1 uncultured Ruminococcus sp.
CACTTTTAGCAAAATTAATCTGTACCGGTCCTCTTACGATACCGCATGGACTATCACCCGTTGACATTACGGCTCCAAAAGTACGGACGTCATAATAATTTTTGCACATATATTTTTTGGCAATTTCTTCATTATCACTATTTTTCTTATCCGGTTTTATATTTTCTGCTTCATAGGCATCTTCAAATTTTGAATTTAATGCCTTGTCTGGTTTTATAAGTATGTTGAAACCAGGCTCACCGCCTTTTACCAACTCTACATAATTTCTGATTTTCCTTTTTAAACAAACATCGGTAATTATGCCATGATTTGTTTCGGGATCTATTCTGGGCGTATTTCCCGCATCGGGATCGCCATTGGGATTACCATTTTCCACATCAAATATCATTACAAAATCATATCTGTTATTAATTGCCATTGTCTTATCCTCCTCTTTGATCATTCACTCTCTTCAACATGCTTCTTTGTATAAAGGTATTTATTTTGCTGATAATATCCGACTATAAATTTCCCCTGCTCTGTAAGTGATAGCGTTTCAGGAAATTCTCCATCAATTTTATCAATGATTTCTTCAATCATATTGTTGTAATAGTTCTTATATTCCGGTTTTATCTTTCCCATATGATAATTGGAAAGCTTTGACAATTTAGGAATAATAATGGCAGGCTTTGAACAGGCAGAAGAAAAATAAGTGTCTTTAATTGTTCTGTCTATACCAGGCGCTGCATCCTTTTGTATCTTTTCATATATTGCAAACAATCTCCCTGAAAGATATGCCGGATCTTTATTATCTGTATCCAAACTCATTTTTATTTCCTCCTCTTTACCCTGTAATCTGTTTTGTCTGTTTATATAACCTTTAATTATTCCCACACGAATATCACTAAGCTGTTTTCTCTTAAGTGTATCCCTGTCTGTCTTGACCCTTCGGATAATATTTTCCAACAAATAATCTGGCAACATCTTACCAATTAATATGGATTCCAATAACTTGCTTATCAGACCGGGATTTGCAGTTTCCTTATCATTGCTTGTGGGTTTCAGTTCATTTTTGATCTGCCATAGTTCTACAGGCTTTATCCTTTTGTCATCTATCATAAGATCATTTTGGAATGATGCTATACGTTCCAGCATTTCTCCGAAGGATTTTCTATATATGAATTTTATGGATATTCTGGATACATTTGGTTTAAGACCAACAACGTAATATTCAGATTTTTCATCAATATCCTTTATTTCTTTTATTTTGTTCTTCATCACCCCCGCATTCCTTACATCCTGAAGCAATTCTTTTATTATCTGTTCAGTTTCCTCTGAATCTGTTTCCCCAGAACCGAAACAAAAGCTTGAAAATAAATCATCTGCCTTTTTGCTGCCGTCCATTGACCAGAATATTAATGTAATATCGTCAATAACAGTATTGTTTCCCGTATTCCCCAACAGATAATTTAGAGACTCTGTGTATTTTTTCATTGCCTCCAATGAAATATTGCTGTTAAAGGCCTGTTCATTGCCATATGAACAATCACACTGATTATTGTATCCGACAAGAACACTCCCTGTTGTGGAACCGCCTCTTAACCCCTTGATCTTATTATGCAGCTTTGCTATTTTTTTATTTTCACCATAAACAGCACATTGTTCATACGATGCTTCTGCACCATCATCCGGATTTGCCGTTTCCCATTTCTGTTTTAGAATGAAATCATCCTGTAACAACTCATTTACATGACCTGACAAACAAAAAGCAAATCCTGCATTTTCATAACTGTCTTTGATTTTATACAGTTCCTTATTGTTAAATTCTTTCTCAGGTATCCATTTTTTCAGAAAGAGTTTATATGCAGTTATTATTTCAGAATCTAAATCTTTAAAGAATTCAGTATTTTTTTTCTTAAATGCCGTATGAGATATTTTTGCTTTATCGGTTTTGTCAACATCTGTAAAAATATCTTCTTTTTTATCGTAATTCAATCCGAAAATATATTTACCTCTGTGCTCAACTATATTTGATTCGATACCCGGCTTTTCTGTCCTTAGGGGAAATAAGTATTCCTTTGGTGTTTTTCCGTCTTTTCTTATATCAACAATTTCATCAATAATACCATCTGTTGTCAGACATATAAGAAAGTGTATTTTCACATAAGAGTAGCCGGGTGGCAGTGTTTTATTCATTGAGGCTAACACATCGTAATAATCACACAAGGCATTTATCAGCATACTATCCCCTCCTTATATTTGCTTACATCAATGACACCATTTACCATATGTGGTCTGTAGTAGACTGTAGACGCTTTGTCTGAAAATTTAGGATCTTCCCAGTCGCCGTTTTTCGGAATCCCTTTATCATCAAATAAAACTTTGTAAGACATAAAACCAAGATCCATATCTCCCAGTTGCTTTATATCCACAGAAATATCATCTTCATCAAAACTGTCTACTAATAA
>CACYBZ010000385.1 GCA_902772795.1 uncultured Ruminococcus sp.
ACAACTATCAATGGCGATGCATTTGAAGTTGTTGTCAGTGATAAGAAAGAAAATATCCGTTTCAGTGATATCAAGGTTAAAGAAAATAAAGATGTCCATCATTATTACGTTGATGGCACAAAAAAGGACTGGTATTCAGGTGATGTCACTTTCACTGTCAAAGCAGAAGATACATTGTCAGGTATCCGATCCGTGGCAATAAAACTCAACGATAAGCTCATTACGGACAGCGGAACCGTGACCAAGGAGAATCTTTTCAAGAAAGTACAATCTCAGGTAAAAGACGGCAAAGTCAATAATGGAAAAGACAGCAAAGTAACAGCGGTGGATATCAGGCTTGATACAGCAGAAATCAAGGATTCGGCAAAAACACTGATTGAGGGAGAGAATACAATTACCTTCAGCGTCACGAACAACAGTGGTATAACCAACAGTATCAGTAAAACAGTCTATCTTGATACGACAGTACCGACAGTCAGTCTGATCGCCTTTGACAGCGAGCCAAACAGAGTGAAAGACGGTCTGAACAGTAAAGAGGCAATATTTGAAGAAAGCAGTGTAGAAGAAACAGATTATGGTTTCTTTTTCAAAGGAAACACAGATGTCAAAGTGACCTTTACTGATGGCGATGGTTCGGGTATCGACAAAAAAGAACAGACAACATTGCAGATTGTGGGTGTGAATTACGCAGGTGATGCAGTAAAAGGTTATATTAACTCAAAGTCACTGGAGAAAAAAGGTAAATCAGTGGTGTCAACTTTTGAAGTCAAGGCAGGTTTCAAAGGAAGAATATATGCAAGTGCCAGTGATAATGTTGACAATACAAGTCCAAGTTATGCTCCTGACGGCACAATACTGGAAACACCAGATCAGCATGAAGTTGAATCCAATCATGTTGACCTGAAATTCAATACAAAAACTTCACACTATCTCAATAATGATGAACCGCTGTACAGCAGTGATGCAGACATCAATGTTACTGTCAGTGATATGTTTTCGGGCATTCATAAGATAGAGTATACCATTACAGTGGAGGCAGTTGATAAAGTGTCAGACGAACTGGAAACGCAGTTGCAAAGCGGAACCATTAAAGGAAATACTGACGGCTGGACTCCGACAAAGCAAAAAAATATTGTCACAAAACTGGAAAAGACGTTCCACTTTAACGCTTCCGAATACAACAGCAACACTATCAGACTTTCGGTGAAGATGACGGACAATTCAGGAAATACCAGCGAGAGCGATAAGGTATTCCATATTGATGTAACCAATCCGCAGATAAATGTCGAGTTTTCCAGTGACGGAAACACCGCAAAGACCAGCGGATATTACAACAAGACAAGAACAGCCAGAATCATCGTTACAGAAAGAAACTTTAATTTCAATGGGGTAGAGGCAACTATTTACAAAGATGGCGTACCCTCATCGCCTGCTATTACATGGAATCCGCTGAACAATCCGTCACCTGTTGATGACAGTATGCAGTATGTCGGTTATGTTTCGTTTGTTGACGATGGTGACTATACTTTTGAAATTTCCTGTGTTGACCTTGCGGGAAATAGAAGCAATACATACACAGAAAATACATTTATCATCGACAAAACCGTTCCGGAAGTCAGCTGGGCGTTTACCAGTGACGGCAATACAGCAGGAAATCCCTATTTCAACAAGCCCAGAAAAGTGACAATTACCGTCAAGGAAAAGAACTTTGATGCCAATAATTACAAGGCAATCGTCAGTGAGAACGGTATAAAATCAGAAGTCGGTATAGAATGGAAAACCATAACCGACAGGGCAGAATATCGTGGTGAGTATGTTTTCAACAATAACGTCAATTATACTTTTGACTTTTTCTGTACGGATCTTGCCAACAATCAGAGTGAACCGCAGCAGACAGAAGAATTTATTGTTGACCAGATTGTTCCCAAAATTGCCGTTACTTTCGACGAGAACAAAGGAAACAATTACTATAACAAAGCACGTACCGCAACGATTGAAATTACGGAACATAATTTCAGTAAAGAAAGTGTTGTCTTTGTACAGACGGCTTTCGGGCAGGACAATACCACCAAGGCAAATACTCCTGTTGTGACGTGGGTATCTGACAGCGGTGACAACCATACTGCCAGAATTGTCTATAATGACGATGGTCTGTATACACTGAAAGTGGAATGTACGGATAAAGCAAGCAATAAGGCGGAAAGTCAGAAATATGAATTCTATATCGACCAGAAAAAGCCGACTGTTACTATAGGCGGTCTGGAAGACAAAACGGCTTATGCAGGAACGATTGCCCCGTCTGTCAGATTTGAAGACGAAAACTTTGATACGAATGAAGGTTCAGGATATTCGGTAAAATGGGAAAGAGTGGATATATCGGCAAAGGCGGACAACACACCTGTTCTGTCTGTTTCAGGCAAAGACAAGCTGACTGTCAAGGGTGGCAGACTGACTTGTTCTGATATCAAGAGAGAACGCAAGTATGACGGTATCTACAAGATGACGGTATCGGCAACTGATAAGGCAGGCAATCAAAGCAAGGTAACGCTGTTGTTCTCGGTCAACCGTTTCGGTTCTACGTACCGACAGGCTGACGAAGATGAATTCAAGGTAGACAATCCCAGAACGGAATATTCCAAGATGGAAGAAATTGTCAAGGCAGGTCAGAAAGGTGAGATGTATTATCTGAACACGTCAGATATGCCTGATTTGGTTATTGAAGAAGTCAACGTATCGGAACTGGAATCCAAAAAAGTAGAAATACTCGTCAACAACGGCGAACGTATTGCCCTTGTCGAAGATAAAACAGGTGGTGAGGGTAAATATACCGTGACAACGGTGAAAAAGGATAAATCCAAATCGGAATGGAGTAAATACATTTACACCATTTCCAAGGAGAATTTCCGACAGGACGCTGAATATCTGATTATGCTGACTTCCATGGACAAGGCGACAAACCAGAATGACAGCAACATTCAGATAGCTACTGACGAAAAGTTCAAGATAAACTTTACGGTTGACAATACGGTTCCTGAAATTGATATCATCGGTCTTGTTGAGAAAGACGAAAGCGGAGATTATCTGAAAGACCAGTATATGAGTGAAACCAGTAAGGATATTACGATTGATTGTACAGATACCAATCTGAAAAACGTCAATGAAGATGCGGTTACGGTTCTGCTTGACGGACAGAAACTGGATATCACCCAGACTGAGCTGGAAGAAGAAAGCAGCCGAATCAGTATCAGATACCGTTTGTCAGGTACGCCTGATGCAAAACCGCAGACGTTGGAAGTCACGGTAAAAGACAGGGCAGGCAATGAAAAAACTGTCAGTGTAGAGCGGTTCACGCTTTCTGCGACATGGATTATGCGGTTTATTCATAGTCCTGTTGCCATAGCCACTGCGTCGGGGGTAACGGCAGGACTGGCAGTTCTGATTGTTTTCCTTGTCAGAAAACGCAGAAGAAGAAGTTAACTGATGAATCAGAAAGCTGTCACACATAATGACGTGTGGCAGCTTATCTGATAGTTTATGTAAAGATAAAGGTGATGTGTTGTGAAAAAAGGTCTGGTGCTTGAGGGCGGTGGCAAAAGAGGAATTTATGTGGCAGGCGTGCTTGATGTTCTGCTGGAGCATAACATTTTGGTAGACGGACTTATCGGTACGTCTGCGGGAGCGGTGAACGGTTGTTCTTATGTTTCCCGACAGTATGAAAGAAATATCCGTTATAATGTCAGATATGCCCGTGAAAAGAAATATATGAGTATTTATTCT
>CACYBZ010000386.1 GCA_902772795.1 uncultured Ruminococcus sp.
CTCACCTCGTCAGGAATTTTTTAAGACCCTTCACTTCGTTCAGGGCGACAAACAGTGCATATTTATTGTGCATAATCACGAAAAAAAATGATTTACTCATTTATTGCAACATACTACACTTTACTTAAAATTCCTTATCCGTAACATCTTGATTTTTTTGTTTCTTTTCGCTATAATGAGACGAAACGCAGTACCATATGTCGGAGGGTATAAGAAGAGCATGGCTTTGAAACTGATGTATATTACCAATCATACAGGCATCGCACAGATTCTTGACGGATACGGTGTGGACAGAATTTTTCTGGATTTGGAAATTATAGGAAAAGAAAAAAGGCAAGGACACCTTGATACAGTTATTTCCCGTCATTCCATAGAAGACGTTGCCCCATTGAGAAATGTCATTCACGAAAGCAAACTATTGGTCAGATGTAATCCCATACACGAAAATTCAAAGGCGGAAATTGAAAAAATTATCTGTGACGGTGCAGATATTATTATGTTACCGTACTTTAAAAGCGTCAACGAAGTAGAAGCATTTCTTGAATGCGTAAAAGGACGAGTGAAAACAAATCTGCTGTTTGAAACACCTGAAGCAGTTGAACAAGCAGACAAGATTTTAAAGTTGGGCGGTATTGATGAAGTACATATCGGTCTTAATGATTTACATCTGGGATACGGTCTAGCTTTCATGTTTGAACTGATGATAAACGGCACAGTGGAAAATCTGTGCGAAAAATTCAGAGAATATCATATTCCCTTTGGTATAGGCGGTATCGCTGCACTTAACAAAGGAGCACTTCCCGCAGAATATATCATAGCAGAACATTACCGTTTGGGTTCAGAATGTGCTATTCTTTCCAGAAGTTTTTGCAATGCCAAAAATTTCAATACATTAACTGACTTTGCTGTTGTTTTCTTGCAAAGACTGACAGAAATGAAAGGTTATGAAAAGGTTTTGGCAAATGAAAATTCCGCCTTTTTTGAAAATAATCATGTCATGATGGAAGAACGCATCAAAGAAATTGTCGGTCGGATAAAGTCAACAAAAAAATAAGGAAAAAGAAAGTCAGGCAAACTTCATGAAATTATTGATAACAGGAGCTTTTTCAGGCAATGATGAACAGTTGGCAAAGATTGAAAAACTAGGTTATGAAGTAACATTTGTTCAGGATGAACGACAACCTTTGTCCGTAGACTGTTCGTCATTTGAGGCAGTCATATGTAACGGACTGTTTTTGTACAACGATATAAGAAAATTTACTGCCTTGCGCTTCATTCAAGTAACAAGTGCAGGACTTGACCGTTTGCCTATGGATTATATCCATGAACATCATATTACTGTAAAAAACGCAAGGGGTGTATACAGTATTCCTATGGCGGAGTGGTGTATAAGTCAATTATTGAATATTTTCAAATGTACGCATTTCTTTTATGAAAATCAGAAAAACAAAAGATGGATTAAAAACAGAACACTTCGGGAGTTAAATGGCAATACGGCTTGCATCGTAGGTTTCGGAAGTGTCGGGTCTGAAACGGCAAAGCGACTTTCTGCGTTCGGTGTAAAAATACTGGCGGTAGACTGTTTCCTACCACAATATGACAGTTATGATGAATATGTTGGTATTCAGGAACTGGATACTGCACTGGCACAAAGCGACATCGTTATTCTGACACTGCCACTCAATGACAGCACATATCACTTGTTTAATAGTGACAGAATGTCAAAAATGAAAGATGGCAGTGTACTGGTAAATATGTCACGAGGAAAAATTATCGACGAACAGGCATTGCCACCTGCCTTACAAAACAGAAAACCTGCATTTGCTGTTTTAGATGTTTTTGAACAGGAACCACTTGAACCATCAAATCCGCTTTGGAAAGTGAAAAATCTCATCATCACCCCCCACAATTCCTTTGTTTCTGAAAAAAACTTTGAAAGGCTCTTTCAGGTGATTTTCAAAAATCTTCAGATATTATCAAAGTAATGGTGGTATACAAATGATAGTTTACTGGGCTATATTCATTTATACAACGATTGTCAGTGTAATAGTAAATAATGCGAGTAAAAAAACAGTCATCTTCAAAGAAGCTGTGTCAGAAAAAAAAATGATGTTTAAAAGAGTGAGTCTTTTTGGCGGATTGATTACTTTTTTTCTGGCAACTTTTTTTGCTGGTCATCGTTGTGATGTATCTGACTCCTTTCTGTACATCAGCTATTACGAAAATATGACTGGAACAATAAATGATATTCCTCATATTTTACAATCCCATACAAAAGCTCCTCTTTTCGATGCTATTATCATTTTTTGCAAACAACAACTGCATTACTCCTATCACGAATGGTTTATGTTGATAGCATCTTTTCAGGGATTCACTGTAGCAAGATTCATAACCAAATTTTCGGAAAATTTTGATTTTTCAAGTTATATGTTCGTTGCTGAAGTCACATTTTTCTGGATGTATAACGGCACACGTCAATTTACAGCAGTATGTATTGTGCTGTTGGTTATGGAACAGTATTTTAACAAACATTGGATTCCCTTCTTAATTGCTGTTTTTCTGGCTTATCAAATACACAGTAGCGTTGCTATATGGATTGGCTTTTTCATTCAAGCTCATTGGAAGCCTTTTTCTCTCAAAACCATGTCAGCTATCACAGTAGCTGTTATCGCATTTTCTATATTTATCTCCGGCGATATGGAAGGAACGGATTATGCGGGATATAATAACCAAAATGAATACTCAGACGACGGTGTTAATGTATTTCAGGTACTAGTTTACTCCGTACCATGTGCCATTGCCTTTGTGAAACGGAAAACCATCTTTGCCAAAAAAAGACCTTACTATATTGATGTGATGATTAATTTATCCATCGTTGTGGTAGGTCTGGACATTGTCGGCATGATAAGCAGCCAAGGTGTCACCATTGGAAGGCTTCCTATTTACTTTTCATTATGCAATAATATTCTTATTCCATGGCTTATCGATAATGCCTTTGATAACCCATCAGAAAAAGCTACCATAAAAAAAATTGCCTATGGTGCGTATTTCTTCTATTATATCTTCTACACCTATATTGCCAATGGTGGATTAAATTACCACTCTCTAAGCCTTGGTATTGCATTATACAGTCACTGATGACACATTTTATACACAATACAGATTCATATCCCACATAGGAATATACGGATGATGTCTGAGATAAAATCGATAATCAGGATTAATGGCGTGAATCATTAACGGAATAGCAAATACATCTTCAAAACGATGATAAACAGCAACATTCAGCTTTGGCATAAAGGATTGTAATGTTCTTGTCCCTCCTGCCAAAACTTCTTTTTCTGCCCCTTCCACATCCATTTTTATATAAGATATCTGCATATTTTTTGCCACTTCATCGATAGTAATGGTATCAATATAAATTCCTGATCTGCTATCTAATGTAGAATTACGTCCTCCGTTATCTGCAAACAGCAATGACAAATTATTTTTTCTCCAGACAAGTTTCTGATAAGCTGTAACATTATTTTTATCAGCAATATAGGAACATAGTTTTTTATATGTTTTCGGATCAGGTTCGATGGCAATAATTTTCCTATAACCGCCGGCATATCGAATCAGTTCTTCGATAGTATCTCCCCGATAAGCACCCAAATCAAGATAATTTTCGTGTGGTGACAAAGAAAGGATACCAGAAAATAATTCATCTTTCGTATCAAAAGACGCAAAAAGATAATTCATATTTCCGCTGTAGTAAAATTGAAGAGCATGACGATACACTTCCCTTGAACGGCTATCCGAAAACAACAGATAGGCAAGCTCTATTTTCTCTTGATTACGAGAAATAAAATCATCATCAAAAATTCCCTCCCCATAGACAGGAACATTAGGAACAATTACATGATGTTTTTGTGAAAGTTCTTTTATTTGTCCGATAACCTGCGGTATCTGCGTACCGAAAGTTATGGCGATGATAAAATCATCGTACAGATTTTCGAAATAACGTAACGGCTTCACAGTAAAATGCTTGTATTGCTGTCCTCTGACAAAATCATCACTTGCCATAACTCCATGACAGGTGATGTTTTTTTTGTCAAATATTTTCAATACCTTATCTGCTCCATTGCCCATCCCGTAAAGAATAATCGGTTTCCGACAGTGTTGCAGATAGTTCCACGCATTTTCCTCCGAAAAAAAATGCTTATCAAACATAGCTGAATATTCCTTTTCTTTGTTATGGTTAATATAAGTTTGTCAACTTTAATTTTATGGTTTTGTCTTCCGATTTTCTTTGCATTATATCATAGAAAACACCGTTCTATAGATGACCGTTAATCCTCTTTCAAGAAAATTCATAACGCTGATTGGTATCCGGCTTGTAAATATTCTGTATCTTTCCGCCTTTCGTAGAACAGGTAATTTCGTAGGACGGCAAAGAATAAATTGTTTTTTCTGTATCACAAACCCGGATATGTTGTTCCGTATCATCGTTTATACTGCTTAGAATTTCGTATAATTGTGATACGTGATTTTCAGGCAAATTTGCACACGGAACATAGTGCAGTATACCGTACTTAACAGTAAGATGATTTCCCTGATAACTGTAGGTAAGTCCTTGCAGTTGTTCAGGAAAATCATAACATATACTGATAACACCCGTACCGTTGCAAGTAACTGTATAACCCTCTTCTCCACATCGTACACTTGCCGTAAACTCTTTTTGTATCGGTGACGGCTCAATACTTTTCTGACAGCCTGTTACCGTTGAAAGAAAAAAGAACAACATTATCAATACCCCGATGTTTTTCATAAGATATCCCCCATTTTTTGTTTTTTTCTTTCATCATATTCAGCATAAAACTTTTCTATCACCTGAAACAATGACCCTTCAAAAATTATTCGGTGTAGATTTACCAGGGGGGTACCACAAAAAAAAGACATCTCCTTGAAAGAGATGCCAAAAAACAATAATAATACGGAAACCCCGCCCGACCGTTAGGTGTGTATTATAACCTGCCTACTAAAAAATAGCCAGGTGGGCACCTATCAGACAACTTTACTGCTCCCAACTTCCGTAACAAATACCATTACGGGAGGTCTGCAAACCGTTGTTGAAAAATCAGTTCCCGATAAAAAGAGTGTAGGGTTATATGGACACCAAACACGTATCGGGCAGGAAAAATCCGAAGAAAGCTACTCAACACAAAAACAGTATATGCAAAAATGAAACAATTTATTCTTCATCGAAAAGTTCTTCGAAACGACTTTCAAAAATTTCAGCGAGTTTATCAAGCAATGCTTCATCTTCTACTTCCACAAGCAATTCCTCACCGTTTTCTTCAACCGTCTGGAAGATATAATACTCATCTGCAGATTCCAGTTGTTGTTCGGTATCATCATATACGGGAATCAAGGCATAATAAACATTGTCATCCTGCTCAATACTGTCTATGATTTCAAAAGTATGTTCCTTGTTTTCATCGTCAACCAACGTGATTAAGTCTGCTTCATATTCCTTATCACTCATCAATAAATCATCCCTTTCAAATCTCTACAGTTATTTTAACCATTTTTGCGTTCTAAGTCAAGTAAAAAATTATGAAAAAAAATAATTTGTTAAATTTCAACAAACTTATAATTTTTTTAAATATTTTTTAAAAAATATATTGACTTTTACAAAATACGTGTTATAATAGAGTCAACATTAAGAAAGAGGTATAGTCCAATGAGAATCTAATATTTTCGGACAGCGTATCCGATGCTTTATCAATCAAGAAGCGAGGTACACACCAATGGGAGATTCAGTTTGATTTCTGTTTAATTTCACGAACTAGGGTACATACCGATGAGAATACAAGGATTAAACGGTCGTTGAAGTTCATGTCAGAGAACTATGACCGATAAAAAACGGTTATCTTGAAAAGATGAGAGGCTTAGTCCAATGTAATACTCTGGTTTAGCGGTAATGAACACTTCCGAGGTAGTTTTTGACGAAAGGAGCAAGCTGTATGTGCGAATTGGAACCTGCAATATTAAAGGGCATTTGCCGTAGAGCAAGTGTCATAAATTACGAGTGGAGCGGAAATATATCGTAAGTACGTAAAAGAGAGTAAGCATAGAGAATAATCACGGAAAAGGAGATTATATTTATCTTTGCTTTGATTTTAAACATGAAGCGGAAGACGAAGTTGATATATGAACGCAAAGGTCGTATACAGTATCCTACAATTTAATAAGTAACGGAAAATGTAACTAATTTTACATTAACCTTTTGTGTTTCAGCGTATATACCGATGACTTCACAAGTGCGAAAGGCATTTGTGGTATGGCACATGGTCATACAATCAAGTTAAGCATTAAGGAGCAATGAACATTCATTATCCGATGGTTTGCGGTGGTATAAATTCGTAGCCGAATGTACGATTGGTAATATGCTTTACAATTTTAGCGTTCTTTTTCTGAAAATAGACAGACAACCGACGGTGTGCATACTGTCGGTTGTTCTTTATGCAAAAAAACATTCCTGAAACAAGGTATCTCAGGAATGTCACAAAAGTCAATGAACAAATAAATAACGGCGTTTTTGAAAATATTTAAAATTACACAGAAAAAATACTCCGCTCACAGCCAGATAGCCTATCAAATAGCCTATCATATAGGGAATATCGAAAGTTTCACTGACAATACAATAAGAAGTCAGCCAATAAATTACACTTACAATGATGTTCCCTATTTGGAATCCATACAATACTAACGGAGCTTTTCTTTTACGTTGTGACATTGACACAATGGTTATACCTCCCAGTACCATGGCAATCAACGCCCAGATTCCTGCCAAAATATCAATCACTTGAAGTGACTTGTATACTGCATACACAAGTTCCTTATTATCTCCATAATCTGAGCCTGTAAAAAATGATATTGCTCTACCTAAATTATACAGCATTCCCAAAGGCAAACCTACATAAATTAAAAACTTATACCACTTCATTGGAAGATAATTGCCAACAGGAATGTTCCCAAAATTCTGTTGAGGGTAAAAATTCTGATAACCAGGATACATTCCGTTGGGAGTATTCTGATAACCGGGATATGTTCCGTTGGGAGTATTCTGATAACCGGGATATGTTCCGTTGGGAGTATTCTGATAACCGGGATACATTCCGTTAGGAGTATTCTGATAACCGGGATACATTCCGTTAGGAGTATTCTGATAACCGGGATACGCTGTATTATTTGTTGAATTCCGTTGTCCGTTATCATTTTCATCTGAAGTAACAGAGAAACTGTTTTCCTGTTGCCTGACAGAATTTCCGCAATTCAGACAATAGACGGTATTTTCCGAAATATCACTACCACACTTCTGACAAATCATAAACCTTATAACACTCTCCTCAAAACGATAACATAGTGTGTGTCATTATAATTATAGCAATGTGCTATGTCAATCATTTTCTGAAATTTATCTTGAACAAGCAGACAAATATATTTGTCGCTAAAGAGGCATACCCTTTATACAATTCAGTCACCAATAAGCACAACATTTACAGTCAGGTAATCTTTTTCGTTGTTGTTTTGGGAATCTGTTCGACAAAGTGTAACAGTAACAGTATCGCCAACAGCATAATTATCAAGAACAGAAAACAGTTGATAAAAAGAATGTATTTCCACTCCGTCTATTTTTGTAATGACATCACCTGTTTTGACTTTTGTATTGTGAAAAGGACTGTCATTATCAATCTGCTTGATTTCAATGCCTGATACTTTATTGGTAGATTTAGCCATAGCTTCTGAAACTTCTTGTCCGACAATACCCAGTCGAGGACGGTCTTTTACGATACCGTGTTTAATGAGGCTGTCAGCGATTTCTTTCACAGTAACACTTGGGATAGCAAATCCCATTCCCTCATACTGTGTGTCAACGATTTTGATAGTATTGATTCCCACTACCTGACCGTTGAGTGTAGCAAGAGGTCCTCCTGAATTTCCTGGATTGATAGCGGTATCCGTCTGAATATAGGCATTGGCATTTCCAGAAAGCGTGCGGTTGAGAGCTGACACAATTCCTTTGGTAATGGAACTGGAATAACTGCTCCCTCCCGGACTGCCTATAGCCACCACATCCTGTCCAACCTTGAGATTATCCGAACTGGTAAATTCTGCGGGAAAAAAATGATTGCTTTCCGAACATTTCAGCACAGCGATATCCGTTCTGGTATCATTTCCCACCACTACGGCAGAAAAAACATCACTGTCTTTAGTAGTAATATAAACCTTACTTTGACTATCATTGTTAATCACATGACTGTTAGTTACAATATAGCCATCTTCGCTAATAACGATTCCTGTCCCCTCCAAATACGGCGTTCCGGTCTGAGGGGTATATTCATTTTTATACACAGAAACAGAAACAACACTCACAGATAATTTTTCATAAGCCTTTTCGGTAGAACCCGATGACGTATCCAATTTTTCCAGTAAAATTTCAGGACCATTTGGGTCAGCATATTTTCCAATAATATTAGAAGATGATTTATCTTCGTTGTTCTGACTGCCATCATCAGGCACCTGATATTGTTTAAAGAAATCCTCCCAACTGAAGTTCTCTTTACTTTTTGCATTGGCGGAACTCCACCAAAACAAAGCCACTGTTAAGGCTATCGCCATAGTAATAATAACAACAATCAGCAATTTCACTGACAATGCCATTTTTCTTTTTGGGGCAGGTCCTTTTATTGCATAGTACCACCGTCCATTAATGTAATGTGTTTTTGCTCCATAAGGAACAGGTGTACCATTGTAATAGGGGTAATATGTCACACCAGGGTCAAACTGCTGTTCATAGGGATTATTATATTCGACAGTATTCTTTGAAACTGCAGAAACAGTATGTTGTTGCCAATAAGAGTTATCAGAATTCTGCGGTGGGTAATTTTGACCCGATGGCTGTTGTGGAATATTCATTTGTGCATAGTTCTGGTGTAATGGTTGTTGTGGGATATTCGTCTGTGAATAGTTCTGGTTTAAAGGCTGTTGTGGGATATTTGTCTGTGAATAATTCTGGTTTAACGGCTGTTGCGGAATATTCGCCTGTGAATAGTTCTGGTTTGACGGCTGTTGCGGAATATTCGCCTGTGAATAATTCTGATTTAACGGCTGTTGCGGAATATTCGCCTGTGAATAGTTCTGGTTTAACGGCTGTTGCGGAATATTCGCCTGTGAATAATTCTGGTTTAACGGCTGTTGCGGAACTTCAGCTTGGTTAGGTTTCTGAACAGATGTATGGAATAGTGTTGGTGTACTCTGAAAATTATTAGAAATTTTCATATCATTAGTTGAATTATTGTTTTCATCAGTAAAATTCATCATAATCACTTCTCCATAATAATTTTATTGAATAATATTTACTCATTGCCTAATTTCACTACAATAAAATCATCTATATTGCTTATTGAATTATTGTAAGGATACACTGACATATCGACAAATTTTTTTGTATTTTTTATTTTTGAAATTTCCTCCTCTGAAGCAAATTTTACATCAAAACCTATATAATTAATAATATACTGTTCTTTTGAGTAAATATTCGCATCAAAAGAACTGACACCTGTAATTTCCTTTGTATAATTCAAACGATAAAAATACGGAATATATTTGTCAGTTTTTCCAATGAAAGCAACTTTGCTGTTTTCCTTAAACTCTGGCATAGATTTAATTTGTGTGACCACTGTGCTATAAAAAGAGAACACTTGTTTATCGCTTATATATAGAAGAAAATAAGCATGATTTGCCACTATCATATTACTCACAGATATACCTAAAAGTAAAACTGTTGATAAGTTTTTGATTAAAGTTGCAACATTGAAAAATCTTTTTTCTTTCAATCTTTCAACCAACATAGCAATAAAAAGCAGTCCATAAATCAACGAAAGAAACATTCTAGTTGAAAGAACATCTGTTTTTACAACCAAATATATACAGTTCATTGCTAACGGTAACAGGATTACGCCTAAAACAAAAAGCACCTTATTTATTACTACTTCCAATGATTTAACCGTAAATACACATAAAACAGCTAAAACTATACTCAACATGTCGTAACATAGAACACCGAAACGACTCACTGTGACTCCATAATGACCATAAAACCATGTTTTAATAAAAATTTTGTAAATATTCACAATTTTGCCGAATAAATCCACAACAGAAAAACTGATTCTGTCTGTTGCATATTCTCCCAGTTCAGCATCATATAATATTAAAAACAGTGTATTTATGAGGTAATATGTACATAATGCTACAGATGTTACTATTAGAAAAATAAAAATCTTTTTTATATACTCTCGTATGTTCTGATTTTCGTCCATCACTTCTCCCATCATCAACAGCAGAAACAATCCACATGACATAGTAATCATCGTCTGATATAAACTAACAGATAACATCATTAAAATTACGGATAAAATCAGATTTTTTACACCACTAATCTTAATCAAATAAATGGCTATTACTGAACAAAACAAAGCAATCATATACACACAACTGGTAAACATATATGTAAATATATCTACAATAGACGATGCCGAAACAAATACAGCACCTAATAAAAATTGTAATACAGGTTCTTTGATTTTGACAACAGAACACATTATACAAACTGATATGGCGATTAACAAAATATTTGTTAATCCGTATAACCACGGTACAGAAACATTAAATCCCAGAAGTTTAAACAGTTCAAGCCCCCAACGACCAGATGTTACTGTTGTTCCAAGATTAAACAATGACCTCACATCATCATGATTCGGAATTTTATTTAGTATAAAGAAAGCATGTGCCACGAATCCAAAAACAAAACAAGAAATAAATACACTTTTATACTCTTTGATTTTATCTCTTATCACAAAATAACTATTAACCAAAAAATAATCGGATTTTTTTAATGATATGACATCATTATTTTTCATATTTTTTCTCCTCTTATAAAAAATCAGCTACTGTATCAGTATTTTTAAATATTGTTCTATATAATGAGCAAATTTGAAAAGTGGGACAAACATTTGTCATTATGACCACAGTGAGAAATCTTTTTGAAACCCTTCACTTCGCTTAGGGTAACAAACATCGTATATTTATTGTGCATAATCACGAAAAACAATATATTTGTTCATTTATAGTATTACCTTTAATGGTTAGGATACCAGAACTATTTAATCATCTATATTGTGTTCTTCTATGGTTTCAGCAGTAGAAAGAATCGTACCGTCCGAACTGACAACGGGAACAGTACCATTTTTCTTCTTGCTGAAGATATGCTTGGTACCAGAGGTTTTATCTTTAGGAAGCCATAAGGTAAAACGGCAATATTCATCAACCACACTTTGTGCAGTAATATCTCCGCCGTGAAGGTGCATGATAGTTTTGACAATGTATAATCCCAGTCCCATACCGTTTTTATCCTGACTTCTGGACTTATCCGTTTTGTAGAAACGTTCAAAGATATGCATCAGTTCATCAGCTTCTATACCTTGACCGCTGTTCTGAATTTCCAGTTCTGTGTGGTCAGGGTAGTCCGTGAGATGAACCTGAATATAGCCGCCCTTATCAACGAACTTGACAGCATTTTCAAAAAGATTGTAAACCACCTGATAAATAAGGTCAGGGTCGCCATCGACAGTAACTGGTGTTGTACAGGTTTCCAGTCCACGGATATCAATATGACGCTGTTCAATTTTCTGTTCAAAGGTGAGCAAAGTAGAAATAACGACATCGGAAAGATTAAACGGTTGTTTATTCAACCGCAGTTCCCCGTTGTCGATACGGGAAAGGGAAAGCATAGAGGCAACCAAACGGGAAAGTCGTTTGACTTCCGTAGAAACAATCCGCAGATACTGTCTTTGCTTATTCTGTGGGATTGTACCGTCAAGAATACCGTCAATAAAACCGGCAATAGTAGTCATAGGAGTTTTGAGTTCATGAGAAACATTAGCAATAAAATTACGTCTGGTTGTTTCTGAAATGGAAAGGGAATCCGCCATCTCATTGAAGCTTTTAGCCAGCGTACCGACTTCGCTGTCAGAAGTAACGGGAACTCTGACAGAGAAATCACCGTTGGCAAGTTTTTTTGCTGCGATAGACATTTGTTTTAATGGTTTAATCATCTTGAAAGAGAAAAACCAGATAATACAGGAAACGATAGCAAAAGTAGCCACAGAGGCATAAAAAAAGATTTTGGTAATTTCGCCTTTGAAAGTCGAGAATGTTCCCATATCGGTAGCCGTAAAGACAATACCTGTAATTTCCTGTCGTGAGCCGACATCGGTAATGATAGGGACACCTGCCACAAACTGTGGTTCGTCATACATATCCCCCAGCGTACTTTTGATAAAAACCTCATTTCGTGAAGACCGCTGACCAATATCATCAGGAACAGCATATTTTCTATGGCGACATCTGCCACTTTCACTGCACAAAAGGGTGTTACCTTTGGTATCGGTAATAAAAACGTCGGCATTGATACTTGACGCAATAGTCTGCATAACACCGGAAAGCCAGCTTGTTTCGGTGTCACCTATATGGACGTTGTTGTTGACCATAACGGTTTGTTCTGAAACAAGTTGAGAAACACGCTGAGCATTTTCAATCAGGAGGTCTTTTTTCTCTGTGTCAGAATACCTTGCCACAAAAAACACCAGCATTGTTCCCAGAATAATAAAACTGACAAGCACAATCACCAGACTGACCGTCAGATACTGTGCAAACAGACTTTTCTTGCCTGTCACCATGAAAAGAACTCCCCCTCAATGTTTGTGTTTAAGGGCTTTGCCCTTAAAAATCCCACGAGGGGCGTTGCCCCTCGGCCTACCCACTTTTGAAAAAGTGGGACAAAACTTCTGATGAAAATTTGCAGTAGCAAATTTTCAGGGAAATAACATTTTACTACTCTTTGACTTCAAATTTATAACCGACACCCCAGACAGTTTTCAGTTCCCATTGTTCAGATACACCGTCAATTTTTTCACGCAGTCTTTTAACATGGACATCAACTGTCCGGGAATCACCGTAATAATCAAATCCCCATACTTCGTCAAGCAACTGGTCACGGGTAAAAACTCTGTTGGGGTTGCTTGCCAGATGGTATAACAGTTCCAGTTCTTTTGGAGGTGTGTCAATGGTAATACCTTTGACTTTCAGTTCATAATTGGTAAGGTTGACAGAGAGTTTATCCCATGTGACCAGTTTGATATCAGGTTCATCAGGAACAGCTGTACGTCTTAAAACGGCATGCACTCTGGCAACAATTTCCTTCGCTTCAAAAGGTTTTACGACATAATCATCAGCACCGAGTTCCAAACCAAGTACTTTATCAAATACTTCACCCTTTGCTGTCAGCATGATAATCGGTACATTCGATGTTTTTCTGATTTCCCGACATACCTGCCAGCCGTCAAGTTCAGGAAGCATAATATCCAGTAAAATCAGATCAGGTGTTTCCTGTTCAAACTTCTTGATAGCCTGCGTTCCTGTATGAGCTATCACCGTATCAAAACCGTCTTTCTCTATGTAAAGACGCAACAGTTCGCATATATTCGTATCATCATCAACAATTAAAATTTTTCTTGTTTTATTCATAAAAAAGAAGCCTCCTTCAATGAAATATTGGTTTAACCCGTGTGACACGGTTATTATAACACAATTCTCACAGTTTGTATACATTATAAAATATTGTGATGGGAAATTAATGAACAAAATAAAAATTATAGATGACATTTCTTATACCACTGTATAAGATTTTTTACCTTTCTTGAAAGAATCAACAGGTATCTGTTTTGTAACCAAATATTCAAAATACATATTTATTTTGAACGTGGTTTATGATATAATGAGTATAAGTTCAGTACAAAAAAATCAAATATTGTCACTCAGGAGGAAATATGTATAAAAATTATTTGTTCGACCTTTATGGTACACTCGTTGATATCCGCACCAACGAGGGAAAAATGTATCTTTGGCAGAAAATGGCGGAATTATATGCCTTTGAAGGGGCGTACTATACTCCGTTACAATTAAAAAAGACCTACTTTGCACAAGTGGAAAAAGAAAAAGAACTTATCAGACAACAGTATCCGCATTTTACAGATATTGATATTCGTGTGGAAAATGTCTTTGAAAACCTGCTCCGTCTGAAAAATCAGCCTGTACCCGAAAATTTTGGTAACAATATTGCCAAAGTCTTTCGGACAATTTCTACCAAATATATCCGACTCTACGATGGTGCAGAAGAATTACTTGACTTACTTCGGCAAAAAAATAAAAAAGTTTATCTGCTCACCAATGCACAAAGATGTTTTACGGTTCCCGAATTGAAAATGCTGGGTATTTATGACAAATTTGACGGCATTGTTATTTCTTCTGACGAATATACCGGAAAACCCGATACGGCTTTTTATCATACAATTCTCCAGCGCTATTCTCTCGATCCGTCACAGACTGTCATGATAGGAAATGACTGCGTTACCGATATCCTTGGGTCTTACCGTGCAGGACTGGATTCCCTTTACATTCACAGCAACATTTCCCCTGACATAAGTATACCGTTGAAAAGTAAATTTTCCGTTATGGACGGCGAAGTAAAAAAGATATGGAATATGATTATCCGATAATTTTCTTCCCAAAATAATAGTGTATTTTTATGAAAGGAATGTGACTCTGACAATATGAAAATGAGCAGAAAAAAAATTGCTGTATTAACAACAGTAACACTGGCAGTCGCTTCGCTCAGTGCGTTCACCATTTACGCTGTCAACACAGGCGGTTTCTCCCCTGCCGAACTGGTAAGCAATATCCTCTATGGCAAACCTACCGAACCTCCTACACAACCTCCTACACAACCTCCCACAGACCCCGAACTGGAAGCCAAAATTTCCACCCAGGAACTGAGCGTCAATGAAAAAACAACCGCCAACATTACGGCTAATATCAAAGGAGAACAAAAAAGCGGTTATAATATCCGTTACACTACTTCAGATGAAAATATTGCTTATATCGACACCAAAGGAATTATCACTCCTAAAAGTAACGGTGAATGTCAGGTAGGGGTATACATTGAAGGCTATGATAATTCCCTGAAGAATTTCAGTCTCAAAGTACAGGACGACCGCATACAACAAATACAAATTCTGAATTCTTACCTGTTCGGATTGTCTTACAATGAAAATTATACGTATTCAGGAACCAAACAAGGTATCGCCAAACTGACAGGCTGCCGTATAGAAGACATCAATCAGGACGGCAACTATGAACTGATTATGAAATACAATCTTGCGGATATGTTCCAGAAAGTCTTTGTTGTGACTACCGATGGCAACGATTACTTTGTCAATCAAAGTTATATGAATTTCAGTGATATCGTCGGAAACGGCTATACCAACTATACTGAAGATGTTTATATTGACAATAATAAAAATATCAGTATTATTACCGAAGGTACCCGATACATCAGTAATTTCAATGAAAAATCCGTCTCACTTTATAATGTCGGAACGGTTGCCTATCAGCAATCGCAATATTATTCCAAAGAACCAATGAACCTGAGCGATATGTCCAAAAAAGCAGAATATAAAATTGACGGAGAAAAAAGAAACCGTGATGACTATATCTGGCAGTACACCGCTTTAAAGTCAGACAGAGAAATTTTTGATGATTATGTTCCCGTTACCGCTTCCCTTTCACAAGGCAAATATATCAAAGCGGAATTGCCGTCCAATATCGGACAAGCTTATTATGACCGTCTGAAATGGACAAGCTCCGATAGAGAAATAGCAGAAGTCAATGACACCGGTATGATTACAGGACGCAGTAAAATGGGAACTTGCGATATCATCGGTTACATTGAAGGATATGACACACCGTTCTGTAGAATCAGCGTTGATGTCAGCGACGTATCCAGCGACTTTGACGGCTATGTGGAAATGATAAAAAATGCCGAAATTATCGGCGTATCAGGCAATAAAATGCGGTTGTATGGCTATTGTGTAGCAGATATCGACAAGGATAATATTACAGATTTACTGTTGTATTATGTCGGCGGAAACGGTTGTCAGTTGGAAATGGCACATTATATCGGAGCACAGGTTAACCGGCAAATCGTAAAAAGTATCGTTACAGAAAACGGTACAAGCTGTATGTTCGATTTGTACGAGGATATCATGAACAATGAAACTGTACTTTATGTAGGAAAAGTAATAAAAACAGATAATTCCCTGATTACAGATTTTCACTATGAAAATTTTGTCAACGGGCAGTTCAGTGACAATGGTTCAAGCAAATATAGTGTAACATCATTCACCACAGGCAAAAGTGAATACCGTGTGGCCGGGTCAACCGTTGAGGCAGAAAGTTTTAACAGTATGGTAAGCCGATACAAGAAACTTGGTCAATGGAAACTGGTCTGACAGAAAGGGGCAATATCATTTGATGAAAAGAATCAAGGGCATACTTTTTGACATGGACGGTGTCATTCTTGATACAGAAAAATGGTTGCAAAAATTTTACCTTAAAGCCTCACAAGATTTAGGCTTTAAGGTAAATCCTGAATATATTCTTTCTATCAGAAGTCTTCCTGCCGAACTGGCAGAAAAAAAGATGAAACAACTTGTCGGAGAAGATTTTGATTTTATGGCTGTCAGAAATCTGCGTAAACAGTACATGAGTGAACACATTGCCAGAAACGGCATAGAAAAGAAAAAAGGAATTGATGAACTGTTACAATATATTCATGCCAGCGGTCTGCAATGTGC
>CACYBZ010000387.1 GCA_902772795.1 uncultured Ruminococcus sp.
AAATAAACTCTGCGTCAAGTGCAACCTGCGTTTTGAAACCATTCAGGGCTACTACAAGGGAAATATCAGCCGTATTGACCTGTATGTTGTGTCCCGACTGTGCCAGGAACTCGGTTGTAATATTCAGGATTTGATAGAGTATCGCCCCGAACTGACTGATAAAAACAGCCAAACTGACCCCCGAAATGACAGCTGATCCAACCCCCTTACAGAAATCTCCCGCATTACGTTGTCAGTGAAATTTTTTGTAATTAAATTTCACTATATGTTGACTTGACACCGCTTTAATAGTAATATATTATTATCATGTATGAAGTTAGAGGGGGAGTCAAAACTATATGGCGGATAAACGATATCGGGCAAGAGCCTTTACCACAGAAGAAATGATACATATTTCCAAAAATTTCAAGACGCGGTTATACAAGGGAAATCTGCAGATGGCAGACCTGTGTGAAGATCCTGTTGATTCCATATCTTTGGGAACACTGCGTACCCTGTACCAGTACGAAATCAGTCCGACAGGAACCATGTCCACGCTGAAAACCATCGAACGTGTTGCCAGATTTTTTTCTCGTTATTTCGGCTGTTGTATCTCTGTTGATGACCTCATACGTAAGGATTTTTCTCAGGTAGACCTCACTTTTGACAACAACGAACGAGAAAAATATGACTGGTATGAAGGCATTTATTATGCCTTTTCTCTTTCTTTCAAGCGTATTGACAAGGAAGACTGTCTGCAATATTCCCTCATCAGAATCTATACGGAAGACAACAGCCTGAAATGCCGTATGATTATCAGCAGTCGGGCATATCTCCATATCGGATTTGAACGCTACATCGGTATGGGAATGTCGTTTGAAGAAGCCGTTCAGAGAGTTTCGGAAGAACTTTCCGAAAACCATAAAAAATCACCGTTTCTCTATTATCACGGCGATGTGCTGTTTCTCAATGACTCCGTTACCCTGAATCTGATTGGACAATGTGCCCTGCATACCCGCTGTATCACGTTCAAGGACTACCGTTCCGTATCCAAATTCCGACAGTTCAACGCCATTATAGGCACTATGCTCACAGGCGTAAAAACCGATTACGTTTCGGTTGCCCAGCTGGTTTGTCTTTGCCGTAACCGAAAAACAGATATATCGGGTATCAAACACCTTTTAAGTGAGAGTCTTACCTGTTTTAAAGGGGGATTCGTCTATGATGATGCCTACAACGACGAATTTTTAAAGCTGAACTGAACACCATAAAAAAACTCCCTCCTGTTTTCATACAGGAGGGAGTTTCTGCAAAAGTGCATTTATCTTTTTTCGTTCATAACGATATTTTCCACTACTTTTTCTATGTTGCTCTGACAAAGTCCGAAAATTTCCAGCAGTTCCTTTGCGGGGCCTGAATAACCGAACACATCATTGACACCGATTTTCGTTACCTTTACAGGACATTCTGCCGAAACGACTTCGCACACAGCGTCACCAAGACCACCGATGACATTATGTTCTTCCACGGTGACAATACGACCTGTTTCCTGTGCCGCCTTGATAATCAGTTCCCTGTCAATAGGCTTGATGGTATGAATATTAATCAGTCTAGCCTGAATACCTTTCTGTTCCAGAGCCTTTACCGCCTTGAGTGCCTCGTTAACCACAAGACCTGTTGCCACAACCGTAATATCATTACCGTCATGGAGGGTAATTCCCTTACCGAGTTCAAAATGATACGTTTCAGGGTCATTGAAACTGTCAATAGCCAGTCTGCCAAGACGGATATAGACAGGCCCTTTATGTTCATAAGCCGCTTTTACTGCTTCTGTCATTTCGTAATGGTCGGCGGGGTTGAGTACCACCATTCCCGGAATCACTCTCATCAGGGCGATGTCTTCCAGACACTGGTGTGTCGCACCGTCCTCACCTGTGGAAATGCCTGCGTGTGAACCTGCAATCTTGACATTCAGTTCGGGATAAGCCACAGAATTTCTGATTTGTTCAAAGGCTCTGCCTGTGGCAAACATGGCGAACGATGCCGCAAAAGGCACTTTTCCTGCTGCTGCAAGACCTGCCGCAACACCCATCATATTTCCCTCAGCGATACCGCAGTTGATAAAGCGGTCGGGATAGGCTTTCTTGAAAATACCTGTTTTTGTAGCCGCTGCCAAATCCGCATCAAGTACAACAATATCTTCATGTGTCTTTGCCAGTTCGCAAAGTGCCAGCCCGAAACTTTCTCTGGTTGCCTTATTGATTATCTGTGCCATTAGACAAGTGCCTCCAATTCATTGAGTTTTGCCGTAAGTTCCTGCATTGCGGTTTCATACTGTTCCTTGTTGGGTGCTGTTCCGTGCCAGCCTACCTGATTTTCCATAAAGGAAACACCTTTTCCTTTTACCGTTCTGGCAATGATGACTGTCGGAACATCTTTGACGGTCTTTGCCTGTGCAAAGGCATTTTCTATCTCATCGAAGTCGTGACCGTCAATCGTAATAACGTGACAGCCGAAACCTCTGAATTTTTCATCAAGCGGTTCTACTCCGCCTACTTCTTCTACTGTTCCGTCAATCTGCAAGCCGTTAGCGTCCACGATAAAGCAAAGATTGTCCAGTTTCTTATGAACGGCGAACATACTCGCTTCCCATACCTGACCTTCTTCACATTCACCGTCACCAAGCAGTGTATAGACACGGTAATCCTTACCGTCCATCTTTCCTGCCAGAGCCATTCCGCACGCTGCCGATACACCCTGTCCCAGAGAACCTGAACTCATATCAATTCCCGGTGTACCTTTCATATCGGGGTGTCCCTGCAACATCGCACCGACATGACGGAGTTTTTCCAGTTCGTTCCAGTCAAAAAATCCTTTGAGTGCCAGTGTCGCATACAGACTCGGACAACAATGACCTTTGGAAAGGACAAATCTGTCACGGTCACTCCATTTCGGATTGCTGACATCAACATTCATTTCTTTAAAGTAGAGATACGTATAAATATCCGCTGACGACAGCGAACCGCCCGGGTGTCCTGATTTGGCGTTGAAAGTGCCTATGATAGCACCCATACGGGATTTACAGGCCAAAATCTGAAGTTGCCGTTTTTCTGCACCATTCATAATGAGAATACTCCCTTTCTTAAAACATCTTGTTCTTTAAGGTGGCAAATTGTTACATCTTACAAATTTATATGTTGCAACTACTACATTATATACGAAAATCTTTCTTAATACAAGACCCTTTTTCAGGTTTATCGGCTTATCTGCGACAATTTTTTTACTTGTATTTTCCTCTGTTTTCCCTGCGTCTTTCGGCGGAATATCCGCTTTCTGTTAATAAAATCTTAATAATATTCCGTTTTCGGAATGATTGACAGAATATTGAATTGTCGTTATAATAAAATCATCAAAATTTCTCTTTTTCTGAAGAAGGTCTGTCATAATGAAAATCCGTTGGCAACATACAATAAAGAAAGCCTTTGCGGTTGCTTTCTCTGTTGTATTTCTTTTTTCTTTTCAGGGCATTTCCCCTGTCAGCACCGCCCACGCCTATGACATTTATACCGTCAATGTCACCCGACAAAATATTTCTGCCAAAGGGTTCAACACCGCTGTACAGAACGTGCTTAACGAAGCCCGAAAAAATGCCTCTGATGATTACCGCTACCGTGTGGTTGTTCCGTCAGGTACCTACACCGTCAGCAAAAGTATCCGACTGTACAGCAATACTGAACTTTGTCTGGACGGTGTTACCCTTGTCAGGGACAGCAATGCAGGAATCAATATTATCCGTACAGGCGACGTGGACACCGCCAACAAGGGAACAACAGGCTATGCCTACCGTAATATCACCGTAACAGGCGGTGTACTCAACGGCAGTTATACGGGAAATACCATCGTCAAGGTTGCCCACGCCTCCAATTTCACCATAGACGGCACAATCATGAAAAATGTATCGAACGGTCATATTATGGAAGTGGCAGGTACAAACGGGCTCACTGTGAGAAACTGTTCTTTTTCCGAACAGACGAAGTCAAGCCATGTCGGTTATGAGGCTTTACAGCTTGATATACTGACGAATTATCATTTTCCCAGTTACCGTTCAGAAGATTTGCCGATACTCAATGTTCTGATTGAGGGGTGCAGTTTTACCAACTGTCCCAGAGGAATCGGCAGTCATACTTCTATTTTCTGTAATCCCCTTGACGGCATTGTTATCCGCAACAATTCTTTTGACAGCATCGGCAGTGTTGCCATTCAGAGTCTTAACTGGATTAACTGCGAAATCTATAACAACAGTATCTCCAACGCTCCCAGAGGCATTGCCATGTATTCGGTCATTGACGGCGGTCGGGGTACATACAGTCGGGATTATCTCGCCAATGAGGGCAATACCGCTGTTCACAATGAATTCTACTCCAACGGCTACGGCAATATCTATATCCATGACAATCTCATTTCCCCCTGCGGTAACATATGGGATATTTTCGCCTACTACGAAAACTGCGGAATTTTTGTCGGCGGTGAAGATGTCTGTTATACCCATACCCGTTCGGACGGTAGCGGAAATATTCCTCTCGGTCAGCATTATCTCGACAATGTCGCCGTTACCAGCAATACGATTGATATCGGCGGTTACGGTATTCAGATGACAGGCACCAACACCGAAAATACCTTTATTGAAAACAATACCATTACCTGTCGTAACAGTACCGTCAGTTCGCTGGAACACCACGGCATTTATCTTGCCAATCATGCCTATCTCTATTCCGTAAGCAACAACACCGTTAAGAATGCCGAAACAAACGGTATCTGTCTGGAAGAAGACAGTTATGTTACCACCATACAAAATAATCATATTGTCAATGCGGGAAATTTCGGTATTGACCTTTATCACGCCCAGTGCGGAGAACTCTGGAACAATACTATTGAAAAGGCAGGAGCTAACGGTATCGAAATCGCTTACGGTTCTGTCGTAAAGAACGATATCAAAGAAAATACCATTCTGAATGTCAAGCGGAGCGGTATCAATATTTCAGAAAGTTCCAAAGTCGGCTATGTCCGTGACAATGCCATTTCGGGCTACAAGAAGAAAATGATAAACACTTCGTCAAAATCCGATGTCAAAATGAAAAACAACTATAATCCGTATGTTGCCCGTTCCGTCAAGATAACGCCGACAGCTTCGGTTATGGAACTCGGCAAAGAAATGTCACTTACCTATTCTCTCTTTCCGACTACCGCCAAAAACAAACTGACATGGCACAGCGATAATGAAAATGTCGTTACCGTTGACGAAAACGGCAATGTTACTGCTGTCGGTACGGGAAATGCCACCGTCACGCTGAAAACCTCCAACAACAAGACAGCTTCCTGTAAAATCAACGTCAGAAAACCGCCCGAAAAAATTGAACTGGATAAGACTTCTGTCGTACTCGGTGTAGAAGAACGTTGTCAGTTAAAGAGTATTCTTGAAGAAAACGTCATACAAAAGGAAATCACTTATACTTCCGCTGATGAAACAGTCGCCGTTGTTGACGAAAACGGTAAAATCACCGCTGTTTCTGAGGGCGAAACCGTCATCACCGCCAGCACCTACAACGAAAAAACTGCTGACTGTTATGTCACCGTAAAGAGTGCCCCCACAGAAATCTTTCTCAATGCGGAACAGCTTAAACTTGGTGTCGGTGAAACATTCCACCTTGACTATGCTCTTCCTGAGGGACAAACCTCCGCAATGATAGCTTATGCAGTTGCTTCTCCCAACGTCCGTATGGACAAGGACGGTACTGTCACAGCTACCGCCGTCGGGGAAACTGCTATTACTGTCAACACCTACAACGGAAAAACAGCCACCTGTCATATTGACGTGGAACAAGCTCCGCAGACAGTTGTTACCGACAGACAATATATTATTCTTCCACTCGGCAAGGAAACTCAGTTGCTCAGCTGTACCCCCGACTATAAGGGCAATGCCAGAATTACCTATACTTCCAGCAACAGTAATATTGCTGACGTTGATGAGAACGGTAATATATTCGGTAACACTCCTGGTATGGCGAAAATCACCGTACAGACCTACAACGGCAAAACCGCAGAATGTATTGTTCATACGAAAGCCATTCCCAATGACATTACCATGCTTGCCGAAGAAAAATTCGATACTCTCAGCGAATTACCGCTGAGTTAGTGAGGGGCTTTGCCCCTCAACCCCATCAGGGGCTCCGCCCCTGAACCCCGCAAGCCTTTAAAAAGGCTTGACCGAAACTTTAAGGCAAAATCTGC
>CACYBZ010000388.1 GCA_902772795.1 uncultured Ruminococcus sp.
AATATGGCAACACACAGAATGGGCAGAACAACTGAAGATATCAAAAGAGAGTTGACTGCAATTTTACGGGAAATGAAAGACCCCAGAGTAAGAGATTCCATGCTGAGTATTGTAAGGGTAGATGTCACCAACGATTTATCCTATTGCAGTATTTATATCAGTTCCATGTACGGCATGGAAAAAACAAGAAGTGCGGTAAAAGCACTCAAGAACGCAACAGGGTTTGTCCGCAAAGAACTGGGCAGCCGTCTGAATCTGCGGCACACTCCTGCACCGCTGTTCTATGCGACAGATTCCATAGAATACAGTGCCAACATCAACAAAATCCTGAATGACCTTGACATTCCCCCCGAGGAGGCAGACGAGATTGAAGACAATGACCAAAACTGACACACTGGAAAATGTTGCCCGACTGCTTGACGACCGTGACAATTTCGCTATTCTGACACATCGTTTTCCCGATGGTGATACGCTGGGTTCGGCATATGCCCTTTGCGGAATGTTACAGCAGAAAGGCAAAAAAGCGAAAGTACTCATCAACGGAACATTACTGCCTGTATACCATTACCTTGACAACGGTATTGACCATTCGGATTTTCAGGCGGAAACATTTGTGAGTGTCGATGTTGCCGAAGAAAAACTGCTTGGCGAACTGGCACAGTATAAAGACAATATCTATGTGGCAATTGACCACCACGAAACACATCGTCCTTTTGCGTCCTTTTACTATGTCGAACCGCATTCAGCGTCAGCCGGGGAAATTATCTTTGAACTTGGTAAAGTCATGCATATTGACTTTACCAAAGCTATCAGCAATGCTGTCTATACCGCTGTTTCCAGTGATACGGGCTGTTTCCGTTACAGCAATGTCACGATAAGAACACACCTTATTGCCTGTGAGCTGATGAAATACGGTTGTGACAATTATCAGATTGATAAAGCACTGTTTGACACGGTTGCCAAAAACAAGAAATTACTTGAGGCATTCATCATCACCAATATGGAGTATCATCACAATGACGAAATTGCCCTGATTTATCTCAGTCAGAAAACACTGGACAAATTCGGATTTGATAATGAAACAGTCGGCAGTACGTCCTATTTACCCCGAACAATCGAGGGTGTCAAAGTGGGCATAACCATAAGGGAACTGGATAAGACAACATTCAAGATTTCTGTCAGAACAAATGACGGTATCAGTGCTTCGGTAATCTGCAATGCATTCGGCGGCGGCGGACACAATGCAGCGGCGGGCTGTACTATCCATGCAACTGACATCGACAGTGCCAAAGCAAAACTGCTTGATGTCGTTTACCGTACACTTTAAGGTGAATCTATGAACGGTATTATCGTTATCAACAAGCCGAAAGATTTTACCTCTTTTGACGTTGTTGCCGTCATGCGTGGAATCGCCAAAACCAAAAAAGTCGGCCATACAGGCACACTTGACCCTATGGCAACAGGTGTATTACCGTTGCTTTTCGGCAATGCGACAAAAGTACAGGACATTCTTCCTGACACTGACAAGGAATATACTGCCGATTTTCAGCTGGGTATCACCACCGATACCCTTGACATCACAGGAAAACCCTTACGGGAAAGACCTGTAAATGTATCGGATACAGATATCAGAAACATACTGCCTTTGTTTACGGGCGATATTTTGCAGACTCCCCCTATGTATTCTGCTGTACAGGTCAACGGCAAACGACTGTATCAGCTGGCAAGACAGGGGATTACAGTCGAAAGAATGCAAAGAAGCATTCATATTGAAAAACTGGAACTGCTGTCTTACTGTCCGCAGACGCACACAGGAAAATTACGGATACAATGTTCAAAAGGAACTTACATAAGAACACTGATAGATGATATCGGAAACACCTTGTCATGTGGCGGAACAATGACGGCATTATGTCGGACTTGTGCCTGTTCCTACCGACTGGACGATGCGATTTCTTTAGAAACGGCACAGCAACTGGGAAAAGAAAACCGTCTGGAAAGCGTATTGCAGAGTGTAGAGGGAATATTCAGACAATACCGTTTTGTCCATGTTTCCGAATTGCAGGCAAGACGTTTCGCTAACGGTGGCTGTCTTGACCTGAACAGACTGCATTTATCAGATTTTCAAAAAGATGAAATTATCCGAGTAAAATCACCGCAGAATCAATTTCTGGGACTGGGAAAAGCCGACAAAGACAATCAGCAACTTTGTATCTATAAACTTTTCCCTCAGTAACCAATATTGCTGAGCTAATCCGTAAAACAAATAGCTATGACCATTAAAAGTTTTGTCCACTTTTTCAAAAGTGGTGGGGTCAAGGGGCAAAGCCCCATATGCACTAACATAAGTCATAACAAGTAGTGCAAT
>CACYBZ010000389.1 GCA_902772795.1 uncultured Ruminococcus sp.
GACTTCATTGGCGTTATTTTGTATTCGCAATTTATTATAGCATGGTGGATTTTTTTATTCATGGCGTGGATTTATTGGGCGGTTACACTACTTCTTCATATTTTTTCTGAAATAGTTTTTATAACGGTGATTCATATATACAAATCAGAAACTTCATTGTCGGCATTGACATAGATTTGCCGTATCTCACCAAGTACATCAGCATACTTTTTTATCTTGCGTGCTTCTCTGTTCATTCGGTTGCACATACAAAATAATTTGGTTTTCAGATAAGCCCCTGATATGGAATTGTATCGCAATGTACGACGTATATTTTCCACATTTTCTGTTATCCTGTTAAACTTGTCCTGCACAGCTACAAATTCACTGCACAAAGCTGGAACAGCCGATACATTTATCATAAAATCTCCCGAAACCCGGGGAGCAAAATATTTCTGATAAAGTGCATTTGTCATGTTTTTGAATGTTTCCCTCACATCGGCAATCGTCCGCTCTACCTTATCCCGTAACTGCCTTATATAAGATGAAATCGTATTGGCAAAGATAACATTTCTTACGAAAGGTATATGACTCAACAGCCACAAAGCCGAACCACTTTCTAACGTCACCGTTATATTATGAGTCGTTTGGGCAAAAGCGGTTCTCTCTTTTGTAACCACTACATCATTATCCCCCAACACAACACTACTTGTGGCATGTCGCCATAACTCTGCCTTTTGAATTCCTAAAACTGACCCCTCCATATCAGGGTTTTGTGCCTGTATTACTTTATCCTCAATATTACTTGGTTGCGACAACATTCCGCCAACAAAACTCCACTCCAGGTGTGTCACCTTTCCACCTGCCCTTTCTATTTCTTTTTTGTGGGCTTTCAGATAAAGTTGAGAATATCCCGGTCCGTCAAAACTGACAGTATGGTCAATATGGTCTACCATTTCCTTTGGTGCCGTAATCGTTGCGTGCTCTGCAAGATTTCCTCCCAGAGAATGTCCCGTTATACTATAGGTACTGTATTTTTTTCCGTATTTATTCCAAATGTTTCTTACATAATCCGAGGCATCTTTCTGTTGCTGTGTCAGAACACTCATATACATTCCTGCGTCAGAAACTACCCAGTCTTTAATTACCTGGCTCCCCGAAACACTTTCACTTCCACGAAAACCGATAATCGCATCACCGTAACCTGTATCAATAAGACAACCATACATACCTGACTGGTTGTTCTTATCGCATCTGTTCACAACTTTCCACGACTTCCAGTCCTGATAGTTGCTCTTCTCTACGATAGACATGAAATCATTGAGTACTTCACACTGCTTTTTGAGCTTTCCTTTCAAATTTTTGCTGTCCTTCAGCGTCATAAGATATTCCACATATTTTCCTACTGACATTCCCTCCGGAATATCAAGATAGGCTACCTGTGTTGCCAACAACATTTGCGGTGTATTGTAAACATAATTACTCATAAATATTTACCCGTTTTCATTATAAATTCTTCTTTGGTTATCTGCATTTTTCCCTGTTCAAATTCAACACGGAACACTTGATAACTCTCTGTCAATTCCTTAAAATCCTCATACCGGACAGATACATTTGTTTCTGCATATTCCTGTACCTTCTCTATCAGCTTTTCGTCACTGCTGACATACAGACTGACTGTTCCTGCAAGATTTTCCAGTCCTTTTAACATTCCTTCGCATTTCGTATACAAAGACTGACTGTCTTCTTCTGTACAGACAAATACACTGATAGAAATACGATTTCCCGCCATTTCCTGTGCAAACTCTTCTATAGATATATCTGCATTATCCAGACAAAGTTCGTCTATCATAGATTCGGAAATTACATAGACATAGCCGTCTACGCTGTCCATATTCAAGGCAACTGTATCAGAAATCTTTTTACATACTCTTTTCAGTGCATACCCGTCCGAAAACCCGCTTCCGTCCTGTTCTATACTCGCAGAAAAAAGCATGTCGGGATATTTCTCCGAAAAGGCATGGACAGTATAATAAGAATCAAAGGCTTGTTGTCCTATATAATCTTTCACAACAAATTCTTCGTGATATCTTTCGCTAAGCAGTCTTTTTGCCTGCTCCATACATTCGTTTTTGTAATCGTCAAGGCATGACGCAAGTGTTAAAGACATAATTATCAAAACCCCCGCCAACAGTATTTTTTTCACTGACTTATCTCCTAAACAATTCCACACCCATTTTCTCAATGGTATAAATTCTTTGTGCCGACTTTCTCAGACTTTCGGCAAGATAATGCAGTTGTCTTGCCTGTTCTTCCAGAGAACTGCTGAGCTGATATATTTTCTTCTGAAACTGCTGGGCACTGTCACCTGTCCAGCAATGGTTAAGTTCACAACAGATGTCCTGCAATTCATTGTTGCACAATCTTTCAACACTTCCGGCATTTTCATCAAGCTGACTGACCTTTTCCAGTGTATCGTGATAGTTAAGATAAATCTTATCGGATAAATTTTCCATAAATCTCGCTTCCTCCCTTTTCTATGAGAAAATATCAGACAACAACCCGTCAGATTCATTCTTGTTTTCACTTTCAGCGTTTCTGTATACCCCTGCTATTTCTTCCAGATCAGACGCATTTTCTGTAAACTTTTTTAAAACAAGCATTAATTCTTCGTGCTTTCTTTGATAAGAATCCCGATAGGCGTTGTTTCCTGCACCTTCCCAGTAAGAAACAGAATGTCTGATGATTTGTTCTATTGATGCAAAAACATTTCGCATTTTATCCGTCACTGCAAAAACTTCCGCAGAGGCATTCTCCAGTTCTTCCGTAGAAACTTTTATTATCATATCGTCCATGATGTTTTCTCCCTGTAAACCGTTTCTTCTTTATAGTTTGTCAATCTGTGAAAAAACTTCCTGCTCAGAAACAATATATTTTTGCCTGCTTGCTTCCATATGGGAAAGGTAATTCATCAGAAATCTGTATAAACGGTTGATATGTTCAATATCGTCCGCAACCTGTTTCTGAAATGCCTGCCATGCTTTTCCCTCCCAACACTGAGACAGCTTCTCCATTGTCAGAATCACTGTATCGGTTAACTCCGGAATCTGACTGACATAATCATTCAATTTCTGATAATCCCTTTCCATCTGAGGTGCAGAAACCTTAAGATATTTACTCATCACCTTTTTCCCCTTTCTTTATGACACCGGAAAAATAATCTGTAGATTTGTCATGCCTACGGTAATAATGTCACCGCTGTGACATAGTACAACGTCTTGCACCATAAATCCGTTGAGAAAAGTTTTATTCCTGGAATTCATATCTATGATGTACAAATTACCGCTTTCGACAAATATTCTGCTGTTGATTCTTGCCACCATAGGGTCGTCAGGTACATGATAAATTCCTTCTCCCTGTTCTCTTCCTATGGTAATATAGTCACTTATCTGTACATTACTTACCTGACCGTTATTCATATTTGCTATGGCAACCTGTAACACCTGTTTTTTTTGTTTTCCTGTTCTGTTGCGGTATCCCACATATACCGTTTCCTCTGAATCCATTGAAATTCCTCTGAAATAATTTTTGTCCAATGACAACTGCCCCGTATTGATATTGACACCGCCTGATATATATACATCTCTTTTAAAATGTCTTTTTTTTCTGCTTCTTAAAACTAGAACAACCAGAAGCAGTACCATGAGTGCTACAATCAGTATCCCTAACAGGATAATAACAATCACATTCATAAGAAACTGTCTCCCTACTGTTTTTTACGGCTGATAATCTGTTCGTTTTCTTCTTCCATAAGATACATTCTTCGGGATACACGACTGATTTGCAACGAAATATCTGTCAGATTATCCCGTATTTGTCCGATATGCTGCACAACATCATCACACTTTTCGAGAAATTGCTGCGAGGCTTCTGCCTGCCAGCTTTCACCGATAATCTGAAGCTGTTCTTTCAGCTCCGTAATAACCTCTTCATGAATGGCCAACGCTGTATTTTCCATTTCTCTGGCTACTTCGTTGCTGAGTAAAAAATCATAAAAAATCTTTTCATCCATAAAAAATCTTCTCTTTTAGATGATAGCATCAGGCAGACTTTCTGCCAATGCTGTATTTTTTCTTTCGGCATAATGATAATTATCTAAAATGGCTTGTAGCTGTCCCGCTCTTTCGCTCAGGACAGCCAGAATGCTTTCATTTTCTTCTTTTTCACTGCGATACAAACTTATCGCAAATTCTGCACTTTTACTTTCCCATACACTTGCCGATGTTTCAATACATCGGCTGAAATTTTCTGTATGATGAGCAACAGATACATAAATTTCTTTTAGTCGGGAGATTCCGTCACAAAGTACTTCGGTGTCAACACTTAATTCCTGGTCATTTAAAACAAATTTCTCCTTCATAACGGAATCTCCTCTCTTGTCAAATAATTTTGTCTATGATATCACACACACTATCTTCACATCTCGTATAGATATCTACCGCATATCTGAAGTTATCTGAAACTTCCCGAAAATATGCTACGTGATTTTCCAGTTTCAGCAAATCCTGAATCAGTTCTTCTGTAAAAGCTTCTCCTGTACTGCCTTTCCAGTACGTTTTCAGCTCATCAATAAGTTCCCTCAACTTCTGAATATCGTTTTCCAGTTGTGCAATTTCGTATTCTGACTCAGCTACCCTGTCTGACAATCCGTAAATATCTGCGGATATCCTACCGTTGCTCATTTCCGACATTACTTAAACCTCCAACTTTCCCCGATATCAACAGACACCGCAGAAAAATCGCTGAACAGCTGTTTTTCCGCTCTCCTACTGCCATCAATCCTGTTATATATCTTGTCTTCGCCTGATTCGTACACGAAAACGGTTTTTTCTACCGCCTTACGTATTACCGTAAGACGTTGTATCTGATATTCTATGTCATTGCGTACTTTGTACATATTTTCAATGACACTATCCACTGCACTGTTGACACTGATTTTCCTTATTGCTTTGTCAACGGTTTCCTTCTGATATTCTAGTCTTGTAATAACCGTACGCAGTGTACATTCAAAATTCCGCAGTTTCTGACAGTCTACCCTCATGAATTTGTTTTTCCTTTACCACTTATGAAAGAATATCAGAAAGTAAAGCTTCAGCTTCCTGTACGTTAGCTTCTTCCGCTGACTGATAGTTTTTAGCCATTTCTTCGAGATCCGATACATGCTCCTGAATCATTCTGTTCATAACCTGAATATCGTCCTCAAGACCTTTGAACTTCGCAATATACTGTGCTGATGCATCGCCTTCCCATGATGATGCCAATGCGGAAACTTCATTGACCATCTGCGAAGTAAGGTTACTTATTGTTGTTCCCTGCTCACTGAATTCGCCTGCTGTCTGCAATAATTTTTCTGTTGATACATTAATTGTTCCTGTCATAGCCATTTTCTTTTCCTCCTGTTTCACACTATAATCAACCGTAGGTTCTTGTTGTCGCTGTGTTCAAGTTCTGATTTTCGGTTGTTTCATACTTCTGGGCAATGTTCCTCAACGCAACAATGTACTTGTCAATAAGAAGAATAAACTCATTCATTTTGTCTCTGTCTGTGATAAATGCGTTATGAAAAGCCTCTTTTGCTTCGCCTTCCCACATTGTACCGAGATTTGCTTCCGACGTTACCAGTGCCTCTACTGCACTTTTAAGACTTGCATTAAGTGACTCCAGCGTATCCGCTTTTGTTCTGAGTTCCAACACCGATGTACGATAATTTGCCATAATTTTTTCCTCTGCTTTCTTTTTTGATTTCCTTTCGGATTGATTGTATTATACATCAGACTTTATCCGAACAATGACAAAGCTGACAAACGACCTGTTTTCATGATGAACAACATCATATCAACACTAAAAACAGATTTGGATTATACCAGTATAAGTGTATCTCCCGTCTGTATTCCATTTTCATACAGACTTAACTCCATCGAAAGCATTTTATGCTGTTCTTCACTGAAAAGTAACAGATTTTCTCTGTCCCCTCTTATTTCACACTGCTCATACTGACATATCATATTGGAAATTTCTTCAATCAACACGGTGACTATTACGTCCTCATTCAACTTAAAGTCATATGACTTGTCCAACGACATTACGTAAATTTCCGTAATAATCATAAAACTGCACTCCATTTTCTCTCCCGCTTACTGCCTCTGCCAGTCCTGAAAACACACACTATTCTTCCCGGTCGGCAAAAAACAGATTCATACTTTTTCTGATATTGGTAAAACAACAGATGTATCTTTGTCTGTCGTCCTGGTTATCATTTCTGATATAGTTAAACAACGGATAGCGGATAATCTCCATTTTTCTCGCAGACTTGTCGTGATGTTTCTTCATTTCAAAAAGAATACAGGCATTTTCATCAACAGGAATATTATCCTGATAATGTTCCAGATGGGTTTCATAGACCTCCAGTTCTTCATCTGTAAAAGGAAAGTCCTGCTCATCTTTCGGAAAATATCCTTCCTCATCAAGTAAACACAATATTTCTTCCTCGTTTCCGCAAAAAATCCGGATATCACGGTTACATCTTTCCATAACTTCGCAAAGATACAGCCTGCCGTCATAACGGTAGCAACACAAGTCCGGTAAATACGGATTACTTGTTCTTATACTGACAAAACCCTTTGCCCCACCGATAGCATGAATTATTGCGGAAACTTCCTGTATCACAACAAAACCGTTATGGTCATTGATAATCATTTCCTTTTGGAATAAACTGTTGACAATTCCCGCAACTTCGTTACTGCCAATATGTTCTGCGTCAAGTCTTATTCCTGTCACAAAAGTATAACCTTTTGCTTTAAGCAATACTTTCAGCTCTTTCTGGGTGAATAGATAGTGGTGATTCAATGCATACACTCCTTGACACTACTACGATACGTTCTGGATAAAGGAATTTCATAACCGTTTTCCAACAGGATAATACTGCGGGAAAAAATAACTTTGTCAATATATCTTTTCGACACAATAAAACTTCTGTGACAGCGAATAAAACTGTCTCCTTGCAACTGCTTCTCCAGATTATCCAACGTGTCATACAAAGAATATTCTTTACTACCTGTGTTGACAAAAATTTTTTTACTCCTTGATTCAAAAAAAACAATCTGCTGGTAGGGAATAAGCTGTCTGCCGTCACGATTATCAATAACAAAATTATCGGTTCCGTCTTCCTGCTGATATCTTCTCAGATAGTCGGCAAAACAATCTCTGACCACCTTATCCAGTGTGGCTTTGCTGAACGGTCGTAACAATAGAGAGTTGGCGGTAATGGACGGTCGGATATATTCCATAGGCGAAAGACTGCTATCCGCCAGAATTATCATACACATGTTCTGATTAAGCGTTCTCGCCTGCTCCGCAAGCGGTATCCCCCCATTTACCGTTACATCAATACAGGAAATATCAATAATCGGATTCTTCTGCAAAAACTCCCGTATCTTCTGGTATTCCATAAAACTGTAAGTCTTTAAATCACTTTCTGTCAGTATGGCACTGACGTAATAGCTACATTCTACAATCTGCTTTACTTCTTCCCGCTTTTCTGAAAAAGCCAAAAACGAAATCATGACGTTTTTCCTCCTAAAAGCGGAATCACAATACTTTTCGCCATATCTTCATCTTCATATTCAGGAGTCAGCCCTATTCCTTTTTTGGTTACCTTGCTTATCTGTTTATAGTGTATATTCTGAAAATTGTAAATCCGTTGCTGTTGTACATTTCCACCAAGATGTACACCACGTTTATAACTGATATACTGCCGGTAAGCCTTATATGACGACATCATCGCATAGTTATCTGTATCCGTACAGCCGAAAAAGTAAATGTTATGTAATGACCCCTTTTCAAGAATATTTTCAAAAAAGCCACTCATATTTCCTACACCGTCTGACGGGTGATAGACAGATTTGACAAAAGCATCAATATCTCCCAGAAAAATAAAAATGGGATGACATTCTGTCATCTTCTCATAAATTTCAAATTCACTCATTCCTTCTGCTTCATATTCCTTTTTCAGTTTGTTACGTCTGATAAATTCCGGAGTAAGTTCTTTGAAATAGGCAAAAATCTCACTGTCACTCTGGAGATAGGAAAATTTCAGACTTTCCGCTGTCCCTTTCAGCTCATCGCCCTCATTTTCAATAACAACAACGGTTGACGGTTTTGCCTTTGCCACTGTCATAATCAGTTTCAGTAAATTTGTCTTTCCTGTCCTTCGTTTGCCGGAAATGGTATAACAATAGATGTATTGCAGACGGATACTGTAAACTGAAGCACTTTCGGCATCGTAGGCAAAAGGAATACAACAGGGAATATTTACCATTTTCTGATATTCTTCCAGCTGTGAAAACTCACTGAACACGGGATTTTCGGGGATAAACGGAATCGGTTTTGCCGTCTTCCCTTTCCATACCGCTTTCATACAGGTACAGATGTTCTTGATTTGCTGATTCCTCTGGTAATCATCGTCTGCCTTTAAAGACAATGCTGTCTGAAATTCCAGTATTCTGCCATCAATTACCGCAATACCTCTTCCCTTTACCCCTGTTTCGGGCATGACGGGAATTTTCGATACCCGCAACAATTCCATATACTTGAATTTATCACTCATTTCCAGACTGATGACTGTACGGATATTATCACCGATTCTGTTCTGAATTTCCGCCATACCAAAACCCGCTGACGAAAATACCAGATAAATACCATAACTGATACCTTCTCTTGACAAATAGATGAGGATATCTTCATAAGCGTTTGCTGTCTTTTCCTTGAACCCTGCAAAATTATCTATCACAATGAAAACGGACGGCAATACCATACCATGTACTTTCACATACTGACTGTAACTGCCCCCATGAAACAGTTTTTTTCTTTCATTAACCATCGTCTTTATCATGTTGAACAGTTTGTCAATTTTATCCATATCGTTCTCTTTGAGTACTCCTCCACAATGGGGCAAACACTCAAACACCGACAACATTCCTCCGCTGAAATCCATGACGTAAAAATGAAGATAATCCGGAGAATAACGGTTCGCCAGCGAAAAAATCAATGTCTGTAAAAAAGTACTTTTTCCGCTTACCACCGAACCGCATACGACTGTATGACCTCCTTCTACAAAATCAACTTTCATCGCAAGCTGTGTCTGATTCTGCGGGTCATCGTACATGCCGATGATGGTTTCCAATTCCCATTTTTCAGGATTATGCCACATCTCACCGTCAAATAACGGCTGATATTCCTCTATTTCTTCCAAAGGAATTTCTGTTTTCAGTAACGGTGTCCACAGTTCCGACTTTTTGGTATAGCCGTTCTTTCGGGCAAAATCACTGATGTATTCTACTACCGCTTCCAGCTGTGTTTTCTCTTTGGTTTCGGGTAACTTGATTTTCCTGACAGATGCATAAGCGATAATGTCTTTCACCGTTTTCTCAATATCACGGACTTCTTTCGGCACTAAACCGATAAATGTTTCCATCGTGTGAATTTCTGAACTGCTGAATCCTATATTATAATTGGCTTCCCTTGCTTTCTGAATCATTTGACAAGGCAGTGTGTTTTCATCGCCTTGTTTCTCCACAGAAACGACTGTATTCATCACACATTCCACAAGAAACTTATACCAATGGAATTTCTCTGCTTCTTTGCGTTTCATTTTCGTATGGCTTCCCACCACCGCTGTCTTACCTGTAGGCAAAATCATCGTAGCTGTTTCGTTCGTGCGGATATCTGCCTTTTCTTCATACACAGCACCGCTCCAGCCTGACTGAAAAAGTTCGTATATTTCATCGTTACCTACCTGTAAGTAACATCTTCCGGCCTGAGTAATATATGCTGCATCGGGTTTATGTAACATATCGTTACTGTCTTGCCTGTCCTGCACTCTAAGACACATACGGAATTTGGCATTCGACCATATATTATCATCGACTGTACCGCTCGGTTTCTGCGTTGCCAGAATCAGATGTACCCCTAAACTTCTGCCTACCTGTGCTACACTTATCAATTCCATCATGAATTCTTTTTTCTCTCTTTTAAGTTCCGCAAATTCATCTATGATAATCAGCAGGTGAGGTATGGGTTCACTTGCCTCTCCGCTTTTATATAACTTTGTGTAATCATCTATCTTATTGACACCGTATTCACTGAACATTCTCTGACGGCGTAAATTTTCACTTTTAATGGAAATCATTGCTCTTTCCACCTGATTCCCAGAAAGATTGGAAATCTGTCCCGCTATATGAGGCAAGTCCGAAAACAGATTCGCCATACCTCCCCCTTTGAAATCAATAATGAAAAAAGCAACATCTTCAGGACTGTAATTAATCGCCAGAGATAAAATAAACGTCTGCATCAGTTCACTTTTTCCTGAACCTGTCGTTCCTGCCACAAGCCCGTGAGGTCCGTGGTATTTTTCATTGATATCCAGATAGCAGTCTGCACCTCCTGCTTTTTTCCCCACAAGTGCTTTCATGGAAAGATATGTTCTGTTTTTCAGCCATCTTTCTCTGATATTGAGCTGGTCTAAAGTGTGAATACCATACATTTCAAAAAAATCCAGTGAGGATACAATCGCATTGTTGTCCTGCATCTCTTTGACAGTGATATTCGCCAAAGTCTTGGAAAAATGCATCAGACTGTCATAGGAAACTCTGTCAAAATTAATGTTGGTATAATTTTCACTATTGTTGTACACATTGTAATATCCGCAGAAACTCTGGTCATTCTGAATGATATTTTCACATACGTTCGGCAGATTGTAATAGTAATCTGTAAAAATAAAGGTGGTAAGACCAAACCGGTGAGCTGTATCAAAAACATAACGACTTAAAATTTCGCCGTTAAGCATATCGGCATCTGATACAAACAACATATAATGCGGAAGAATTCGCTTGTGCTGACAGGAGTCCGACAAACTTTCGCTTCTGTTACGCATGATATTGGCAATTTCAAAAAAGACATCTGCCGTTTCCTGTCTGTTCGTGGCAAAATACCGCATACTTTTATTCTCTGACCAGACATGCGGCAGCCATTTGATATATTTCCACTGGTCTTTATTGACAAGCTTTTTCTCATCATAACAAAAAACAATTTTTACATCAGTATAACAATTCATGGCTGAAATCTGTGCAATAATCGTATTGACAATGTCATAAACACCCTTTTTATTTTTTCCCCCCGCAATACCATAAATGTTCTTCTGTGCAAAATCAACGCCTACGGGAACTTCACGTAATATTCTGAAATTTTCATAAAGCATCTGCGGTTTGTCTTTCAGCGAATCGTATGTCATCGAAAATTTTTCTGTCGGAATAACAATATCTGTCTGAAAATCAATGTCACCCGTACCAAGACGGCAAAAAAGAAAATCACTGTGAGAATAGTTTTTACTCCAGAGTTCCGAAAAACGGCTGTCGTAAAGACAACATTCTTCCGCAGAAGGATAAAGCTGATACAACGCATTTCGATTGGCAGTATATATCTCCTTAATATATTCCGACATCTGCAAAAGATAATTTCCGTAAGTATTAAAACGCTGGTTTTCCTCTTCCATTTCCTGTCTTTTTGTTTCACGCAGATTGATGAATGCCCACATCGCCCCGAAAACCGCTGAACCTACCGCAGTAATAATTCCTGTATACATAAAAGCACTGTGTGCATAACCACTTCGTGCTGAAGAAAATATGGCAATTCCTGTACCTAACATCATAGGAAGTGCCATCGTAAACGATGGTCCTATCGTACTTAACAAGGAACGTTTCTTTGTAAATTTCGGTGCGGAAGGCGGTTCAATAACAATTTTTTCCTGGATTATTCTGGGAATGATTCTTGGCGAACGATTAAAACATACCTCAGTATGTCCGCTTAACGACATTACCTGTTTCGTTATACCATTATCTGTATGGTATTGCTTCAGATTATCCGACACACAGTAATTGCCTGCCATGGAACTGACAGAAATAAGGTATTCAAAAAATCCTATTCTTAACCCGAAGATTTCTATTATGTCACCAAATTGCAATTCCCTTTTTTGGTTTACTCTCCTGAAATTCACAAAAACACCGTTGGAACTGTAATCCTCAATAAAAAAGTGCCTGCCTTCCCTGACAATGGCACAATGCCTTTTGGAAACAAGTCTTAAAAAAGTATAACATATGTCGTTGCTTGTATCCTTTCCTATCGTGATGCAACTATGATTACCAAACAAATACTTTTCCGCAGAAAGCAGTGAAAGTGTTTTGCTGATGGGAATAATGGAAAGTCTGTCCCCTTTGGCTGTGCTGACCTTGACAATATCATTATCTGTCAACAATACTGCTTTCCTGCCGTATTCATGCCCGCTATCTATGGTGTATTCTTCTGACGAACGGATATACCATTGATGATTAATAACTTCAAACCACAGATAAAAACTCTTTTTTACTTCAAACCGGTGTCTGTCAATATAAATACTATAATCTGTATTGTCTGTATTAGGTAAAATAATTTCTTTGAATATACCGCTCTGGTAAATCATAACTATCATATTGTCTAACCCGTTTCCCTAACCAAATTCTTTCTTAATCAGAATGTTCTCCTGATAACTGCTGACTTCGCTATCACATCAAAGCCATATCATAGTAAAATAATACCACTTTGAACTTTGTTGACCCTATCTTAATTCTATCGCCTGTTTTCAGCTGAATTCTGCACATATTCCCGATATAATACTTTTTGAACAACCCTCTTCTTACCACTGTACCATTAGCGGAACCTGTATCTGCCAGAAAAACATCAAATCCCTCAGCGTAGATACAACAATGCTTTTTGGATACCAATACTTCGTTAATATAAATATTACTGTTGTTCTTATCCCTGCCTATCACAATTTGTCTTTTCGGGTCAAAGACAAATTGTGACTTAGGCTTGCAGTTCAGCGTCTTAATAAAAATCATTGTTTTCCGGCTTGTCGGCATTTCCATCGCTTCATCTGAGTCCAGTGGATTTGTCAACGCATAATTGAGAAAATCTTCTTTAAGAATATTTCCCGCTGACATATAATATTTCGCTCTTTCTTCCTTGCCCCTGTTGTACAACACTACACTGATAACAGAAACCACCACTGCCACTACAACAAATATAATAAATACAATCGTTTCCATAATAATATCAGCTTTGCGTTCCATGTACGGAAATATTACCGCCATTCATTTCAAAAACAACCCAGTAGAAATTCGGATAAACATAACGGCTGTCGGGATTCGTGATGACGACAGGCGACTGTCCCGGTATTTCCACCGTAACCTTTACGTCTGTGTTCTCAAAATCTCCGTGTACATGATACTCATATTCAAAATCTTCATCTGTATCATAGAATGTCATGATTTCTCTGTTTGACTCTCTCTGATAATCTGCCACCAAAGTATTCCCTATGTAGAGCGTCGGATTGTCCAGATAAGAATAATGTCCTACTTGTCCTGATGAAGAGTAAGAACCATTCTCTTTTCCGCAATGGGCGTGTGACGTTACCTGCGTACCATCTGCCCACTCCAGAATAATCCTTATTCCGCCACCTGCCGTCTTTTGCGAAAGTTCAAAATCCAGCGTCACTTCCTTGGAAGTGCTGTCAATGGTAACATTAACGTATTTTGTGCCGTAATGTTCCGCAGATACTTCAGCAGTATATTCACCAACATCTGCTTCCACTTCATAACTTCCGTCTGCTGATGAAGTTTCTTCCTTGTATATCGTTCCTTCGTGAACGTCATGCCCTTGTCTTAACTGAATTGTCGCACCGGCTACCGTCTGGGAACTTCCCTTGACCTTTACTTTACCGCTCAATTTTATGGTTACCTGACTCGTTGCCTGCTGAACAGGCACAATCCTGTTATACACGTCTGTTCCCTGTACATTTCCATTTACATCACATTCTATGCACACCGAACATCCGTTACAGATAAAACTAATCACATTTTTATTGATAGTTTTGTCAAATGCTTTGGAAAAATTATAGGACGGTGCTGAGGCTTTCAGACTGTCAAGCGTAACACCACGTTTGGCTGACGGAACAATCACTTCAATATTGCTCAGTTTGATTTCACAAGGCGTCGCCTGGGGATTAGGCTTAAAACTGACTTCATCTACAATGTTTTTGTTGGCGTCTGTATCGTAATAGAAAAACTGTGCGTCAAGCCCCGCATACTTTACCGTGTATATACCACCTGTATAATCTTCCTTTTCCACAGAATATTTTGTGGCATATCCTGCGTAGTTACTCTGTGCAAACATTTCCAGCATAACTGTATTGACCGCATTGTGTTCTACAAATTTCTGGTTCTGGTTGACCAACGCTGTTGCCTGCTGTATATCTCCCCCAACTGACGTTCCTGCATCATTCTGTAACTGAATATACACAGCAAGCGCATTCTTTATTTTTTGGGAGTTTCTGACCTGATTCTGTCCTTCTTTAAGTATACTTATTGCTGTACCAATATCATTCTTATTCGTATAATAGATAACTGCTAACTGTAAATATGGTTCTTCCTGCGTCTTGTCTGCATTTTTTGCCTTTTCATAATAGATAATCGCATTTTCTATATCATTGCTGGCAAGATACTGGCCGGCAGTCTTTATACTTTCCGTATATACCTCCGTATTTGCCTGCTTTGCGTTGAATATCAGCAAAAGCCCGAGACAAAGAATCAACAGTAACAGCAACGGTATCAGCAAAAAAACAAGCTTCTTTCTGTTACTCATGACAAAATCCCCCCTCAACCTCTATAAACCATAAATTATATAACTATCAAAAGCAATATCAGCATAAGAACAATCATAATAAGATTCATGATGACAACTAATCCTAAAAGTACATTCCTGTCGGCAACAATGTAAAACTTCTTCGTCTTGTTCAGATATAAATTACCATAATATAACGCTGCTTCGGAATTTCCGTTATCATAGGTCGGGTAAGTATAATAGGGTATCGCAGATACATTTTCCGTATAAATATCATTATACGACTGTGTAGGAAATACTTCTGTTGGTATCTGTGTCACTGTTTCGGTGTATCTGTCACCATAATAACCGCTCACTCTGTCACTGTTCTGATTTCCTATTGCATTTTCCTCTTTCCATTGTCTTAAATCCGTACTGCAATACGTACATTTATCTGTGTTATACGGTATATAACATTTACATTTAGGACACGTCATTGATTATTCCACTCCTTATTGAAATTTTTAAGCCAACGGTACAAAAGTATCTGCGATACAACAAACACTATTATCCCCAGCATAATCAGAATAATTCCTACATAAAGCACCTTGTTTCTACCTCCGTTTCATCGGATATTTCACTTTCCGACTACCATGTACGCTGACAATACTCCTGATACATTCCTTTGAGTGTGTCAAGGTCATGTTCGCTGATTTCCGCTTTCTGTGTTTCACCGGCTTTCAGATAATATTCCCTTGCCCTTGCACAACATTCTGCTGTCTTACCAACATTATGAATACTGCTGTACGTTATCGCCATATGCATATATATCCTGTAATTCTCAGGAAATTTGTTGTCCAGCTCCTGCAAAATACGAAGTGCCTCCGGAGCATTTCCTGTCAGTCGGTATGTCTGAGAATAATTGATTCCATCGTCAACAGACAAAGCATACTGACTTTCAATCAGTGCATATATCCCCCTTGCATAATTTAGACTCTGATTATCTGTGGTGCCTTCAGAACTGTATGCCAGATTGAGATAGGCCCCGGCAAGTTTTCGCAGTACATACACATCTTCTTTGAAATTTCTTGCTTTATCCAAAGCTTTCACTGCTTCTTCATACATACCCAGTTTACTGTAGTTATCGCTGTACAACACATATATTCCATATTTTTCCTCCGATGACAAAACCGCATTTTCAAGAGAATCCAATAAACCGATACTTTTACGGTATTCCCCCTGCTGGTAATTCATCTGTGCATTGATAATAGTCACCACTTCCTGTGAAGAATACTTGCGACTTATCTCATCAATGATTTTCTGTGCCTGAACAAAATCTCCGTTCCTCACCAGAGCAATCGCATAATTACGATAATAGTCTTTGCTTTCTTCTTTCATGCTTTCTACATAACGATATGCCCGCTTATAATACTGCACGGCATTCGCATAATTATTATTGTCATAATATACTTCTCCCAAAGAATACAATATGTAAAAATGTTCCCTTTCCCGACAAAAACTTTCATAGTCCTTATTATGCAGAATATTTTCTGCGGTATTTATCGCATTGGTAACATCTCCGTTTTCACAGTAAACAATAAACTGATTATATTCCGCAGAATATCGGTTGATACGTTTCTGCTTCGTTTCTAAAATCACGATACTTACCCCTGCCAGTATCATCACCACTGCTACAAATGAAGTAAGTATCTGCAAAATGATGTACTTCCTGTAACGAATATCTTTCTTTCGCATATCATTCAATGCCTGATACATCTGCTTCATATCTGCAAAGCGTTCCGCAGTATCTCTGCGTATGGCTTTATCAATAATCCCCACTAAAATATCAGAATAATTCAGCGAAAACTCTGATAACATCGGCTGATGAATATCCTCAATGTCAGGCTTCTGTCCTGTCATCAGGTGATAAAAAGTAATGCCCAGACTGTAAATATCCGTTTGTTCATCGGGTCTTACGTCAGTAGGAATTCCGTGTTGGATACAGTAAACAACATAATACTGCTCGGGTGACGAATAATTTCGACTATATCCTTTGATGAGTTTATCATGTTCGTTAAAAGATATACCAAAGTCAATTAAGCAAATGTCTCCGCTTGGTGTCACAATAATATTGGCTGGCTTGATGTCAGCGTGGATAATCCCTTGTGAATGAACATACACTAATACCTCACAAAGTTGCTTGAGCCACTTGATTAATTGGCTTTCTTCAATATAAACACCGCTTATAATATATTTTTCAAGATCACACCCCTCTATATAATCAATAATGGTGTATATATCACCTTCATGCTTAATATAATCATATACCTGCGGAAGATATGTATGATGTAACTTTTTTAAGGAATCTACTTCCGTCCGCAATAAAACCGGACTGTACGATTCTGCCATTTTCAGTTTTTTCAGAACCACATACTTTTGCAGGCGGAGATGGTAGGCACGATATATCACACCCATACCACCATGACCAATTTCATTCTCAATGTAATATGTATTATCAATAATGTTTCCGCTGTACAACATGATATATCGCACCTCCTTTTGTTTTTGGCAACAGCTTACCGTTCGTCGTAAGCTGTTGCCAATCTTTTCTGTATTCTGTCACACACCTTCAGCATCGTCCCTCCCGAAAATGTACAACAGAATGTAACTCAGACGCCTTATCAGCTTCTTCTGCGTTTCTTTACAAGAACAATAATCAGTGCAACAATGGCCAACACTGCTGTACCTGCAATTGCCATAGCAATCGGACTATGAAGAAAACGTTGAATCAAAGTAGCAGACAGTGTGAATTTTACTACCGTTGTCGTATGTTTATTTCCGGCTTTGTCAACAACCGTTACCGAAAGGTCTTGTGCCCTGGAATCGGGGGTTCCCGTTAATCTGTGAACTATCTCAATTTCATCGCCGTGAACCTGTACATTTTCGATATCTTTCGTGATGTCTACATTGTCAAGCATGATGGTTACCGACTCATCATAAGATCCTATACTGTCGTCCTGACATTTGATAGTGATATCTTTGAATGTCTCACTTAAATACTGATTGGCCTTACACTGACCATTTTCATCTTTTTCGACAAAATTGTAAATACCGATTGTCGGCTCTGTATTGTCTATAATAAAGCGGACTGGCATACTCTTTTCACTGTTATTGGTGTTCTGTGCCTTATCATTTGATTCCAGACGAATTTCATAAATCGCTTCATCATTGAAATTCTTGTTGAAAATCTTGTACCGGCATATGTTATGACCATCTTTGAAATCTTTTTCCAAATTATAATCATCATTTTCTTTCAATATCTCATCTTCATCATTCTTCCTTATTACAACCTGCGTAGGTGTGAAACTGGAAACATTGAGTTCTTCAATAATGATATTCGCCGGCAAGTTCATGGAATTGATATAACTGGTATCACCCTGTTTGCTTATTTCGACAATTTCTTTCATCTTGTTGTAATCCGGTCTTGCATAACCTTCTTCGCTAAGAATAAAATCAGAACCGTAACGGCTTACATAAATCTTGTAGGACTTCTCTTCACGATTGCCTGCCATATCTTCAGCGGTAACCTTAAAGTTATAAACACCATCACTGGTCTTTTTGTCCTCCAAGTTGGAACACTCTACCGTTCCTCCACCTATTCTCTTGAGCGTATCCATTCCTGAAAGCTGAATTTTCGGTGTGGTTTTATTGGTTAAGTCTTCTTTTCGTCTTTCAAAGTTGATGCTGTACTTTCTGACGTCGAAATTGTTATCTTTGAATTTTATCGTAGGAGCTATTCTGGAACCAAATCCATAATTTTCCTTGTCTTTCAGATTTTCTATCTCAATAACCGGTTTCTTCGTATCAATATAGAATTCTGATTTTCCGGGATTATTACCTTTGTTGTTCGCCTTATCGGTATAGCTTACTTCCAAAGTATAACGTCCGTCTTGCACAAAATCTATGGTGAATTTATGCGTATCCCCTGAGTCTGACTGTTTGACTACCTTAGGCGTGGAAACTTCGGTTGTATCGTCTTTTTCACTGAACGCCTTCATGGTAAAGTTTACATCTCCGGCTTCAAAATTGTGTTCAAGTATGGTAATCGTAGCTCGACGTGACGCTTTGTAATAGTTACTGTTGGTCACGGCATTGTTATCATAATCTACACTGATTTTCGGCGAAAGTGTATCAACAATAAATTTGTCCTCTTTGTAAACTTCACTTGCATTTCCTGCACGGTCATTACATGAAAATTCAAACGTATAATCGTAATTTTCTTTGAATTCTACTGTTCCGATATGCTGGAATTTATCATCTACAGGGTCATTCTTGTTGATATGCCTCCATGCAATCGCTACATTTGACGCTTTTCCATCTTTTGTGACAACTGCTTTAACAAGGCTTTCGTCAAAGTTTCTTTCTTCAACAGTAATCGTAGCTGTTCTGGTAACATTATAGTACGGTGCTTTTGCCGTACTTCCCGGACTGGAAAACTTCACTGATAATTCCGGTGTTGTCTTATCAATGCTGAAACTGTCTGTTTTTTCACTGGTATGACCTGCATTATCTGTCAACTTGACATAAACAATGATGTTATTACGGTTATAGCCAACATTAATTTTTTTGGCTACTTCCGTTATCAGATTTGTATTCTCTTCCTTGTGGAACTCCAATCCCTCTTCAGTTACTTCTTTATCTTTATCGGTTACTTCTTCATTGGTTACTGTTCCGTCAAGTCCTATATTTAGTGTTTTCGGCGTTCCTTTCTCTAAATCAGATGTGATACTGTACTCTACCTTCTGTATACCTGAGAAAATATCAGAAACTTTGATAGTTACATCTACGTTATTATTATATAAATCTTTTCCACTGCTGTCTTTATGGGTTGCCTGTTCACGTACAATGCTGATACTGGAATATTCTTTATGTTGTTCCTCTGTTTCTAATACTGTTCCGTCTGGAGCATAATCTGCACTACGATTTAAAACATTATCCGTCGCACTGGCATAAATGTGTCCTTTGAATCCTGCATTAACGGTAAATGTTGCCTGATAGATTTCATTTCCATCTGAATCGACTGACTTAACAAATGTCCCAGGATTAGGCGAACACAAAACATCACTTCCATCAACTCCGATAAGTCTTAAAGAAACTCCTGAACCATTGTCTGCTCTGTTACCAATTCCAGAACCACTCTTATCACTGAATTCAACAACAACATCGGTTGTGTTCTTGAAAAAGAAACCATAATTTGTTTTCGTAACATTAAATGATTCGCTTTGCTCACGTCTGCCTCTTCCGTCCTCTTGGGAAAAACGGAAATGACTTACGGTCGGGGCTGTTCTGTCAACATAAATGGTCTTAGTTATCACATTAAATAATCCACTGTTGTTGTATACAGTAACTTTAAGTGTGTTTTCACCTTCTTTGAAAATTTCTTTGCTTAATTTCGAAGTGTCCAGTGTAACCTTAACAGACGGTATCTTTACTTTTTTGCTAGTATTTTCGGTACCTTGTTTAACTTCACCAATAACTTCTGCTAAAATGTTTTCTGCCTCAAATGTGGCTCCTTTATCAGAGAAACTGATGGCATCTTTCTTTATAATGTTATTATTTACACTGTATTGACTATCCTGAGTAATATTTTTGTTATCAATGTTATCTGTAAGCTCAACTTTTATTGACTGAATACCTGACAACTCATCTTGTGCGGTAACACTGTAAGTAACATCTCCCGGATACCACTCCAACACATCAACATAAGGATATTTATCCTCCTCCTGATTGGATTTTACAGAAATTCCACTGCCAAAACTGATATTACCCTTGTTATCGCTGACAACAACTTCAAATGCTTCACCATTAATCTCTTTGGAGAAATTTGCATCTTTTAACTCTGCCGTTTTACTTTTATCTGTGCCATTACCGACATTGTCAATCGCATATGCCTTTAAA
>CACYBZ010000390.1 GCA_902772795.1 uncultured Ruminococcus sp.
GAAGTGAAGGGTCTTAAAAAAGATTCCTCACTGCGTTCGAAATGACAAATGTTTGTGCAATTTTTCAAATTTGCTCATTTATAGTATATAAGATAGTCCTCAGTCAAGCACATAGACTGTCACATCACGTCTGCCGAAAACATAACATTCGTCTTCTGTATCGTAGAATACATCAACCAATACTCTGCCGTCCATTAAAGCACCGCCTGTATCAATCGCTGTGGCATAGCCATAAACAAAGCCGTCATCAGCAACAATATAAAGTTTTGACCCATAGGGAATGATATCGGGATTTACCGCAACACCGCCTACACAAGCCGGATTTCCTGTAGCTGTCAAAGAACCGTAAGGTGCGGTGTAGGCTGTACCTGTTCCCTGATAACAGGCTGTATAGGAAACAGCGTTACCGCTTTCGTCATAGAATACACTACCACTACCTGTGTTGTCAAAAGAGTAATCATTAGTAGACTGACTTTCTGTTTTCACATCATTGTCATAAACGTGGTTTGTATCATTATCTGTACAGGTGTCTGTAATCATTGTTTGGGAAGAATTCTTTTTACTTTTCGTTGATTGAGCAACAGTTGCCTTTTCGGTAGGCTTTTCGGTAGCAGATTTGATAGCTGTTTCTTTTGTACCAATAAGGACTACTTCACTGACTGCCTCCTGAATAACATCATAACGGACATACGAAACATCAGTAACTTCTCCGTTGACAAGTGTCTGTTTAACAACGCTGGTTGCTTTACCTTCGATACCTTTTACTTTTACCTTTGTCTTGCCTTTTTCGAGTGTATCAGAATAAACTTCTTCTTTTTCAAAAGCAATTTTTTCGTTTGAGGTTATTTCTCTGAAACTTACTCTTGTTACCGTAATTTTCATATCGTCCTTAACGGCTTCATTTTTATCACAACTGACAATATCATTTTTGCTTAATCTGATGTTCAGATAATCCAGTGCATTTCCTACAGTACCCACAGGCACTTTTTTGGTGACAGTGGTATTATCTGCAGTAATGCTTACTGTACGGAATTCAGAAACTTTTACTGTCATATTATCTTTCAGAACAGTGTTTTCGTTGGGAACAACAATATGATTTTCTGTAACGGTAACGCCTGCTGTTTTTACCAGTTCACCCACAGTACCGCCTGTGACACTGTAGGCGGTTTTTACACCTTGGATATCGGTATATACGGTAAATGCTCTTGCGATATTAATGGTAATCACACCATCATTTTCTGTTTTTGTAATGGCATCATTTTTGGCTGTTCTGATATCAGCATTGGCAAGAATTTCACTTGTATCTGTAGTCATTGTACTTACGGTGAGTGTTTTGCCATCAACATGGATAACTGCGGTTTTATTTAACGCACCTACCGAAAATGCTGAAGTCAGTAAAACAGCACTCATAAGCAATGTGACGATACCACGCTGAAACGCTGATTTTGTTTTATTCTGGTTTGTACTGTCTGTTACAAACATAGTTTCAATCTCCTTATCCGTATACACTGGTGTAAAAAAGAAAAAAATTGGTTAAAAATATGTTACAATCGGTATTATAGCAATTTTTTGGGACAAGTCAAATAAAAACAAATATAGTTTTTTGTCGATAATGACAATAAAATTGATTTAAATTCACCTAAATACCTGATTTTTCTGTAAAAACTTCCCCCATACCTGTTTTTTTGACATTCCTCAGACAGAAAATTCTGTGCAATTTGTTAAATTTTAATTACATAAGCGAAACATGAGTTACAAATTTGTTTTATTTTTTTGTGTAAATTGACTTTCAGGTGAATTTTTGATTTGTTTGGTAAGATTATTAACAAAAAATTCAGAAAAAATTGTCATATTTGTCAAATTAATCATTACATTTTTGTTATCTTTTCCGAAAACAAATGATTAAAACACTAAAAAACTTTCTGCTTGTGCGGTTGGAATGATATTCTCATCGTATAGCTATGACAATTAAAAGTTTTGTCCACTTTTTCAAAAGTGGTGGGGTCGAGGGGCA
>CACYBZ010000391.1 GCA_902772795.1 uncultured Ruminococcus sp.
ATAAAAATCAGAAAATCATTTTCTTTGCTTATAGTATTATTATAATAGATTTTCACTGTCTTTTCAATGTTTCCAGACTATTCCTCCTGAAAATGTTGTCACAAAATCAGCATTTCTCCCTCATTGCCAACAGAACAATCCTATTTTTTTCCAAAAACACTTTCACTTGAAAAAATTCTGAAACCATCAAATTTTCTGCTGTTTTAAGAATTTTTTAAGATTTTTCACTATAATAAAATACAAATCATCACATTGCAGACACTGTGACAAAAAAGGTTACACAAAGAGAAATTCAGCATAATTCAGTGATACAGATGTCACAGTGTCTGTTTGTTTTATAAGAATAACATCTCCTTTTTCCCATCTTCCTATATACCTTTCCTGGACAGCAGACATCGTGGAAATCTGCGTAGATTTTCATGATGTTCTGTTTTTCACTGACCGTTTCATTGAAAATTTGCTACAGCAAATTTTCACAAAAAGTTTTGTCCAACTTTTTCAAAAGTTGGTGGGGTTCAGGGGCAAAGCCCCTGATATTACGCTGAAAAAATTTATGAAACAGATATTGACAAATGAAAAGTAACGTGATACAATTCACGTAATTTGATAGAATAAACCGATGAAGCGGAGATAACGGCAGTCATGCCTTTACAGAGAACCTGTGGTGCTGAGAGTCAGGTAAGAAACAGATTGTCAAATGGACCGCTGAGGGCGTAGTCAAACGGGGATTTTTTCCTCGGAGTATTCTGCGACGTTTCAGACAGACGTTATTTGTCGGGGATATGTTGGTATCCTGTCGAGTGTACGGGTTGAGCCGTAAATTAAGGTGGCACCACGGATAATAATTCATTGTTAATTTATTCGTCCTTAACAGAGTTGCTGTACTCTGTTGAGGACGCTTTTTATTTGTCAGGAGGTATCGGAATGAAAATTTTCCCCACACTGGAAGAAGTCAGAAAAATTGCTTCGGAAAATCAGTACAATGTACTGCCTCTGAGCTGTGAAATCCTTTCCGACTTCATCACCCCTATTGAAGCCATGAAAATTCTGAAAAATGTTTCCACGCATTGCTATCTGCTGGAATCTGCACAAGCCAATGACCGCTGGGGTCGTTATACATTCCTCGGCTATCAGCCGAAAATGGCAATTACCTGCACAGACGGTATGATGAAAGTCGGTGATCTGGAATTCACCACCGATAATCCCTCTGCCTATCTGCGACAGATTCTGTCATCTTATAAAAGTCCCCGTTTTGATAATCTCCCGTCCTTTACAGGTGGTCTGGTCGGTTATTTTTCCTATGACTACCTCGGTTACAGTGAACCGAATGTCAGATGTCATGTCGAAGATACCGAAGCCTTTAAAGATGTAGACTTAATGCTGTTTGACAAAGTCATCGCCTTTGATAACGTCAGACAGAAAATTATCCTGATTGTCAATATGAAACTGAACAACATCGAAGTCAACTATAACGAAGCGGTACTGGAACTCCACCGCCTGAAAGACCTCCTGAAAAACGGCGAAAAACAGGAAGAACAAGGTGGCAGATTACTTGGAGAAGTGACTCCCCTGTTCGATAAGGAAAATTATTGCCGTATGGTGGAGAAGGCAAAGCGGTATATTTTTGAAGGCGATATTTTTCAGATTGTCCTTTCCAACCGTCTGAGTGTACCGTTTGAAGGCAGTCTGTTCAACACCTACCGCATTTTGCGGACAATTAACCCGTCACCGTATATGTTCTATTTTTCAGGAACAGATGTCGAAGTGGCAGGAGCGTCCCCCGAAACACTTGTCAAACTGGAAAACGGTATCTTACATACCTTTCCGCTGGCAGGTACACGTCCCAGAGGCAAAACTGAACAGGAAGATATCGCTCTGGAAAAAGAACTGCTTCAGGACGAAAAAGAACTTGCCGAACACAATATGCTTGTCGATCTGGGGCGTAACGACCTGGGAAAAATCAGCAGATTCGGAACGGTTGAAGTCGAAAAACTCCACTGTATCGAACGCTTCTCCCACGTTATGCACATCGGTTCGACCGTAAGGGGCGAAATCCGTGAGGACAAGGACGCACTTGACGCAATAGAAGCCGTATTACCCGCAGGAACGCTTTCGGGAGCTCCGAAAATCCGTGCCTGTCAGCTTATCGGTGAACTGGAAAACAACAAACGTGGCATTTACGGCGGAGCAATCGGCTATATTGACTTTACGGGAAATATGGATACCTGTATTGCTATTCGTATTGCCTACAAGAAAAACGGTAAAGTATTCGTCAGAAGCGGTGCGGGTATTGTCGCAGACTCCGACCCCGAAAAGGAATTTGAAGAATGTCTGAACAAAGCGAAATCTTCGCTGAAAGCATTGGAAAT
>CACYBZ010000392.1 GCA_902772795.1 uncultured Ruminococcus sp.
GAAACAGGAAGATATTTCCGTAAGGAATGTCACAGTGTAGATATATGAAATTTTTATATATTTTTATATATTTATCGTAGCGGTATATAATAACCTGTATCGTGAAGCATTCGTTTTTGACTGTGCTGTCAATAACCGTCCTTTTTATCTTCCACAAGAGGGCGATATGAAATTACAGTTCTTTCATGTTGCAGATTTGTGCCGTTTTATAGAAATACTCCTCATACAACTGCCTGAAAATCATATTTTCAATGTGGGCAATACACAACCGATTACCATAAAAGAATGGGTCACGCTTTGTTATCATGCTGTCGGCAAAACACCCGGACTGGTAATGGTGGACAAAACTGTCGGACAGAGAAATTATTTTTGTTTTCATGATTATGAATACGTACTGGATATTTCCCTGCTTTCTGCTACGTATCCACTGGAAAAAGGGTTGCAGGAAGAATTTAACTGGTATAAAAACAATCATGACAGCATTGATTACCGCAGAAATTACACTGAATTCATTGATGAACAGCTTGCCAATATACACCGTAAACATAAAGGAATGTGAAAGTATGGAAAATGAAAATATCAAAAACGAACAGAATAACAAAAATTTCTTAAAAGCAATACACACTTTTTTTAAAATTATCCCCCCTGATTATCTGTTTGCCACACTTCTGGCAGGATTTTTTTTCAGTAGTTTTTGTACGGTGTTTACCAATACAGACACAAAATATACAGATTTATCGTTTGTGTCTTCAGTCAATACTGACCTTGTTGTGATAACCACTGTGATTATTTTTTTGACAATCATTCTTTTTGCCATGATTGTCAAAAATAACAGCGTTATCCCCATAGCACTTCTGGTATCGTTTCTTTTATTCGGTTGTTCGCTGACATACAGCGGTAGCCATGTCAATCAAGAAAGTTCACAAAATATTTTTATGAACATTGCCATAGGTTTTATTCTGTTTTTTGTTGTGACATGGATTAGCAAAGAAGATAAATTAACCGTTACCGCTCTCAGACTGCCAAAATATACCGAATGGATTGTGGCCGTAACTTTACTTTTCTTGTTTACCATAGGGGTATCTGCTGTTTCCATAGCCAGATATGATGCCTATATGTGTCATAATTTTGACTTTGGTATTTTCGCACAGATGTTTGAGAATATGCGAACAACAGGTTTACCCAATACCACCGTTGAACGAAATATACTCATGTCTCATTTCGGTGTACATTTCAGTCCGATTTACTATTTGCTGCTACCGTTTTACGCTATTTACCCTCACCCTGAAACATTATTGGTCATACAGGCTTTTTTTGTCGGTGCAGGCATTATACCTGTTGTCCTTATCGGTAAAAAACTCAATATGACACAAAGTGTCATCGTTTCCTGTTGTGTACTATATATCTTCTTTCCTACGTTATCCAACGGTTGTCTTTATGACTTCCACGAAAACAAATTTCTTACTGTACTGATAATGTGGGCAATGTATTTTATTGTCAGTAACAAGCCAATCGGAACAATTGTTTTTTCTTTGCTGATAATGAGCGTCAAAGAAGATGCACCCATATATGTTATGGCAATAGCATTATATGTACTAGTCACAAGAAAAAAATATATTCTGGGCGGAACATTGTTCGGTATAGCAACGATATATTTTGTAATAGCCACAAGTATCGTCAATTCTCTGGGCGATGGTATTATGACAAGCCGACTGGATAATTATATGTTAAATCCCGATGACGGATTTTCAGGAGTAATCCATACCTGTTTTTTCAATTTCGGTTATTTTCTTTCGCAGATATTTACTGCTGATAAAATTATGTTTATGGTATGGATGCTGTTACCTGTCGGTTTTGCTCCGTTTTTCAGCGATAAAAAATCATTGTTCCTGCTTCTTATTCCCATGTTGGTAGTGGATCTCATGTCAAACTGGCAGTATCAATACGATGTAAAATTCCAGTACACATTCGGTGTAGCAGGACTTATCGTCTTCATGACAATGCTCATTCTTTCTGAAAGCGAAAACAAAACAAAAAACAAGTTGATACTGTATGGTATGTCAATGAGTATCATTACCTGTTTTTCATTGTTCTTTCCGAGGGCATCGGTCTATACAGAATCAGCTCAAAAAGCAACAGCATTCACCAAACAATATAACAGTCTGATTGCTACTATTCCTACTAACGCAAGCATTACTGCAAATGGTGGATATATTCCGCATATGTACAACTTCCCTGATTTATACCAATACCCGGATATGTATGGTAAGGGCAATCCCAAGACGGAATATGTACTTGTCAATGCTACTGACGTAAAAAATAATGTTGATGGTCTGGCTGATTTCATAGGTAACGACTATAAAATGATTGACCAGAAAGGGGCTATGGTACTTTTCAAAAAACAGTGAGCTGAGTCTTCAGTTTATAGGCATTACGTGTTATAGCTTGTATCGTTCAAATCTGAATATATAATACTTTCAAATGAATTACTCCCTTGAGGTGACAAAAAGTTTGTGCGGTTACTTACTATTTTACACCTTTTGGCGAGTAATTCACTTCTTTATTGTCTGTAACGGAGAAAAGCATTACGAAGGATAAAATAAAAAAATGTTCTGATGAGAATAATGATTCGGCTATCATTATGGAAGCAGTTATTTCGTTCCTTGCGATATTTATGCTGATTACTTTTGTAAAGCGAGTGTTGAGCCTTGTTCTGTGACTATTCTACCTGTGCGGTTGAAATGATATTCTCATCGTATAGCTATGACAATGAAAAGTTTTGTCCACTTTCTGGGAAGTGGTGGGGTCAAGGGCAATGTCGTCAACTTAAGATTTATTGTTCTGAGAAAACTTAGAAGATTTATGTTTTTTAACACGAGGGTAA
>CACYBZ010000393.1 GCA_902772795.1 uncultured Ruminococcus sp.
GGAAAATTATAGCATATAACTACCTCGCTGAAAATATATTTCTGGTATAAGCTCATGACAAAATTTGCAGGTCAAGGGCTTCGCCCCTTGACCCCATAAACTTTTTGAAAAAAGTTTAATCAAAAACTTTTATGGCTCACGACATTCGTTTTGATTTTAATTTCTGAAAAGTATTGCCAACAACTGTCTTTTGCATTATAATGTGTTGGTTGCGTATATATTTTTTTATTTCCATTTTTGCGGATAACAGCGGAAAGGATTGATTTTTTTATGAATATAGTTGTTCTTGCAGGCGGACTGAGTACCGAAAGAGATGTTTCCATCATCACAGGAAAAAAGGTGGCAAAAGCACTCAGAAAAAACGGACATAAAATATGTCTGCTTGATGTCTACATGGGGTATGACAACGATGATATTGCAGACATTTTCACTATTGACTATGATTTTACCAAGGATATTGACTCCATCGGCGAAAAAGCTCCCGACATCAAGGCAATTAAAAAAATGAGAACCAATCAGGCAAAGCAATGTTTCCTGGGAAAAAATGTAGAAAAAATCTGTCGTATGGCGGACATTGTTTTCATGGCATTACACGGTGATGTCGGTGAGAACGGTCAGTTACAGGCAACTTTTGATATTCTGGGAATCAAATATACAGGTTCAGGATATATCGGCAGCGGACTTGCCATGAACAAAAGCCTGTCCAAAAAAATGTTTATTGCGGATAATGTTCCCACTCCCGAAGGTCAGGTTTTCACTGCTCAGGACGATATCACCACATGGAACAGTTTTCCTTGTGTGGTAAAGCCGTGTTCGGGCGGGTCAAGCGTGGGCGTTTCCATTCCGAACAACAGAACGGAATTTGAAAATGCCATGCGGGAAGCTTTCTCGTTTGAAGATGAAGTACTGGTGGAAAAATACGTCAAAGGCCGTGAACTTTCGATAGGTGTTGTCGCCGGAAAAGCGTTGCCTATCATTGAGATATGTCCCAAAGAAGGCTTTTACGATTACAAAAACAAATATCAGGCAGGTCTTACCAATGATATCTGTCCTGCCGTACTCCCCGATGACGTGACGGCTCAGTTACAGAAAACCGCTGAAAAGGTCTATCAGACACTCCGACTTGACGCTTATGCAAGAATAGATTTTATTCTGGACAAGGATAACAATTTCTATTGTCTGGAAGCAAACACACTCCCCGGTATGACACCCACAAGTCTGTTACCGCAGGAAGCTCTGGCAACAGGTATCTCTTATGATGAACTTGTGGAAATTCTTGTGGAAGAGTCCATGAAAAAATATCTTTGACGGGAGAACGGCATGAAAAATTTAAGTTTGTTTGAAATTGCTTCCGCCTGTAACGGCAGACTGAATAACAATCAGTACGGCGACCTTTTCATTACCTCAATCACCACCGACAGCCGTAATATCGGTGAAAAATCCCTGTTCGTTCCGCTGAAAGGTACTAAAGTTGACGGTCACAACTTCATCATGAAAACTTTTGAAAACGGTGCAGTCTGTTGTCTTTCAGAAGTCGATGTCGATACGGATAAACCCGTCATCAGAGTTGAATCCTGTTATCAGGCAGTCAAGGATATTGCTGAATATTACCGTTCTCTGTTCCATATTCCGTTTATCGGTGTTTCGGGAAGTGTCGGCAAGACAAGTACCAAAGAAATGATAGCCTCCGTTCTTTCACAACAGTTCAAAGTTCACAAGACACAGGGAAATTTCAATAATGAACTTGGCGTTCCGCTGACTATTTTCGGTCTGGAAAGTTATCATGAAGTCGCTGTCATTGAAATGGGTATCAGTGATTTCGGCGAAATGACAAGACTGAGCAAAATCGTCCGACCTGACATCTGTGTCATTACCAATATCGGTTACTGTCATCTTGAAAATCTCGGCAACCGTAACGGCGTACTTAAAGCAAAAACAGAAATGTTCAATTACCGTAACAAGAACGGCAATATTTTCCTTTGCGGTGATAACTCTTATCTCGCCAAAGTCGGAACTGTGGACAATACACAGCCTGTCTTTTATGGTATCGAAAACAACGGTATCAATACCTATTATGCGGAAAATATCCGCCATAAGTCCGCTGACGGTATCACCTGTACATTGTGTACACCCAAAGATAAATTTACTGTCAGTATCCCCGCTATCGGTGATTATATGGTCGCCAATGCACTCGTTTCGGTGGCTATCGGGGAATTGCTGGGTATGTCCGCAGAAAATATGGCGAAAGGTGTTTCTGCTTATCAGACGGTCGGCAGTCGTGACGGAATTATTAAAACGGATTTTCTTACCGTTATCGACGATTGCTATAATGCCAGCCCTATTTCTATGCGTGGCGGTGTTGATAATATCAGGAATTTTACAGGCAGAAAAGTCTGTATTCTCGGCGATATGAAAGAACTCGGTACGGACAGCCGTCAACTGCATTTTGAAACAGGTGAATATGTCAAATCCCGAAATATTGATGTTCTTGTTGCCATAGGCACACTTGCCAAAGACCTCGCTGACGGTTGTCAGGGCGGTAACACTGCTGTGCACTGGTTTGCTACGGTGGAAGAGGCAAAAGCTGACTTGCAAAATATTCTGCAAAAAAATGACAATATTCTTGTCAAAGCTTCAAGAGCAATGAAATTTGAAAATGTTGTCAGTTTCCTCAGAACATTACACTGATATTCTGTCGGGGTAATGAATGTTACACTGCCATTTTAAAAAATATGTTAAAGAAATCATTCTGTTACTGCTTCAATTATCGGTATTTTATTTGTTTCCATTATTTATGAATGTCGGTAATCCTATGGGAATGGTATTGTTGCTGTTGACAGCTACATTTGTCTTATCCTTAGTAACGGGAAGTATATCAGAAAGAAAAATCAAGTATTTGTATCCCATCATTACTGCGGGAATATTTGTCCCCTCTGTCTTTATATATTACAATGAGTCAGCCTTGATTCATTCGCTATAGTACCTGACAGATTCGTCTTTGGGAATAGCATTGGAAACAATTATGGAGAAATCCAAAAAATAAAACAAAGACTGTACACTGCTTGTAAACAGTTGTACGGTCTTTGTTCACACGTTCAATTACTGATAGGTTAAAATAATATAATTTTATATTTTTATGTACCATATAAATAAAAACAAATTTTCTGCACAAAGACCGCACCACTGTTCATTGACAGTGATACGGTCTTTTTTCACTCACGCTTTGATTACTGAATGGAAGAATCAAGATAACTGTCAAGTTCCTGTTCTTCTTTTTTCTTCTTTCTTCTTTCGTTGATAATAATCAGCGTCGTCACGGTAGCAACAATAGCGGTAACTGCGGTAATCACGGAAACCAGCAGTACAATCTTATTGTTGAAATTCAGATCCAACTCTTTTAACTTTTTGCATTTCTCACACATAGGAAATAACCTCCCTGACATAATTTTGCTGTTCTCTTGCTAGTACTATGATAACGAAATTTACAGAAAAAGTCAATATCATTTTTCATTTTTGTTCAAAGGCGTTTTCTGAAAACTATTATTCGTCTGTATCGTCGTCAAAGTCGTCAAAATGGTCAAAGTTGTCCGTATCATGATTGTCAAAATGGTCGTCATGGTGGTGATGACCGTGCATATCGTGATAGTGCATTCCCATATCTTCTCCACGACGGACACTCAGCCTTTGTTTTTCCATTTCACTCTGGTCTGAAAGGAGTTCCTTGAACTTTCTGGAATGTTTGATATTCTTTATCACCAGTTCAGGCATAGAGACGTCCTGCGAAAAAACTTTTATTGTGCCAAGTCCCACTATCTTCTGTCCCAGAGAACGGGAATACTGTATATCCAGCACTTTATACAGCATAATTTCATCTTCGTTGGTGGTAAACAGACCTCTCTCAATAATCAGTTTCTTATCGGTAATTGCAAACGTCGTGAAAGTAAAGGGTAATCCTAAAAATTTCCACCTTTTGCGTTCTTTCATCAATTCCTTATCTGCCATCGGAAATCATCAAACCCTTTCCTGAATCCTATTATTCGTCACCGAATGAAATACCGACTGCCCTTGCACATTTGATTTCATCACAGTCAACGGGAACAACTTTCAGTTTTCCTGCCACTTCCGCAAGCGGTACAGGAACGATTCTGTCACCCTGCAAAGCTACCATATTGCCATATTGTTCGTTGACAATCAGGTCACACGCCTTTGCCCCCAGAAATGTAGACAATGCTCTGTCATACGGACAGGTCGTACCACCACGCTGAATATGTCCCAGAACGGTTGCTCTTGTTTCGTGACCTGTTCTCTGCTGAATATCCTTCGCCAGTTTCTCGGTGAACGTACCGTTAGGCTGTGCCATAATCGCCTGTCTTTTCTCTTTCTTGGACATCTCTGCCACTTCCTGCGGAATAGCACCCTCAGCCATAGCAATAACGGTGAAATGTTTTCCGTTACTCTCTCTTTCGACTATCTTCTTGGCGATACTGTCAACTTTGTAGGGAATTTCGGGCAACAGGATAACATCTGCACCGCCTGCAATACCTGCATACAGAGTCAGCCAGCCTACCTTATGTCCCATTACCTCAACAACGAAAATTCTGCTGTGGGATTCTGCGGTGGTGTGGATAGCGTCAATACCCTCGGTAGCGATATTGATACCGCTCTGGAATCCGAATGTCTTTTCTGTACCCCAAAGGTCATTGTCGATGGTTTTCGGCAGGGAAACAATATTGCAACCCTCTTCCCTGAGCAGATTGGCTGTTTTCTGCGAACCGTTTCCGCCAAGAATAACCAGACAATCCAGTTTCAGATATTTGTATGTCTTCTTCATACAAGCCACTTTGTCGATACCGTCTTCTTCAATCACTCTCATCATTTTGAACGGCTGTCTTGACGTACCCAGAATTGTACCGCCTCTGAACAGGATTCCCGAAAAATCTTCGGGTTTCATTTTCTTGTAGTCACCGTGAATCAGTCCTTTGTAACCGTTAAGAATTCCGATGATTTCAAGATTTTTTTCACCGTAATGCTGGTACAATGCTTTCGCCACTGCTCTCATTGATGCGTTAAGTCCCTGACAATCTCCGCCACTGGTGAGAAAACCTACTCGTTTAATCATTGCTGTCATTCTCCTTTTTTTCTAAGTCGCCCGAAAATCTCGGCGTACCGATTTCTCTGGCAATAATATTTCTTCTGGCATTTTTCAACGCCTTTTTCGACATCTTTGAAAATTCAACCTGACTGTTGATTTTTTTCTTTCCCCGCTTGTCAATCAGAGAATAGGTTGTGTCTGCGTGCTGTGTACGCTTGTTGACTGTGTCGTTAATGGTAATCCGTAAAATTTCTTCGACACGTTCTTTCAGTTCCTTGTCCTCAACAGGAAATACCAGTTCAACCCTTCTGTCAAGATTTCTCTGCATCCAGTCGGCACTGCCCATATAGATTTCGGGATTTCCGCCGTTTTCAAAGCGGAAAATACGGCTGTGTTCCAACAGCTGTCCCACAATACTATAAACGGTGATATTTTCGCTGTAACCTTTCAGCCCTGGAATAAGACAACAGATTCCCCTTACAATCAGCGTAATTTTCACGCCTGCTTCCGATGCCTGATACAACAAACTGATGATACCAGGGTCAACCAGTGAATTGACTTTGACGACAATTCCGCAGGGTAAACCGTTCTTACAGTTTTCGGTTTCCTGTTTTATTTTCTCCTCAAAAAATTTTCTCATACCTCTGGGGGCAACTACAAATTTATTATACACGGGCGGTATCGAATAACCTGTCAGTACGTTGAACAGTACCGTTGCATCTTCGCCCAGGTCTTCACGACAGGTAAATATTCCTATGTCTGTATAGAAACGAGCCGTAATATCATTGTAATTTCCTGTGGCAACGTGTACATATCGGCGGATACCGTCACTTTCACGCCTTACCACCAGACAAATTTTACAGTGTGTTTTCAGCCCTGTCAGTCCGTAAACAACGTGACAACCTGCATCTTCCAGTTTTTTCGCCCAGTGAATATTGTTTTCTTCGTCAAATCTTGCCTTCAGTTCAACGAGTACTGTAACCTGCTTTCCTTTTTCGACCGCCTTTATCAGTGCCGAAATAACGGGTGATTTTCCGCTTACCCTGTACAGCGTCTGTTTGATGGCAAGAACGTCAGGGTCTTCTGCCGACTTGCGGATAAACTCCAGTACCGAATCAAAACTTTCATAAGGGTGATGTACCATTCTGTCCTTTTCCCTTATCGCCTGAAAAATATCGTCATAACCGCAGAAATCCGCAGGAGGATTGACGGGCGTTATCGGACTGAAATGAAGTTCGGGGCTGTTGTCCACTTTGCAGAATTTTGACAGAAATGTCAGATCCAATGCCCCTGATACTTCATAAATTTCCTTTTCGCCTACATCAAGCATATGCACAAGAAATTTTCTTAATTCCTTGTCAATGCCCTTTGTAATTTCCAGTCTGACAGGTTTTCCCCGCTTTCTCAGCTTGATGGAATTCTGGATTTCTACAAGCAAATCTTCTGCATCTTCGTCAATGTCCAGATCTGAATCTCTGGTGATACGGAACGGCGAACAGGCATTGATTTTGTAGAGTTCAAACACTTCCTGTATATGATGCATGATAATGTCTTCCAGCATAATAAACATACGCTTTTCATTGTCAGACGGCACTTCCAGAAATCTTGGAATGGTCATGGACGGCACCTGAATAATGGCAAATTTCGCTTTTTTGCCGTTGCCGTTAAGTCGTACTGCGATGTTGACACTTTTGTTCATCAGCTGGGGAAAGGGTCGGCTGGTATCCACCGCCATGGGGGTGAGAATCGGAAAAACCGTACTTTCAAAGTATTTGTTGACAAATTCCAGTTGTTTCTTGTTGAGTGCCTTAATGGTGGTGAACACCATATTGTGATTTTTTAAATCAGGCATAATCGAACGGCTTAAACAGGAATATTGCTTCTTGACAAAGATATGTATTTTTTCCGAAAGCTTGTCAAAGAGTTCTTTTGGGGTATTTCCGCTGAAATCCCGTTTTTTCAGTCCCTGATGTATCTGGTCAAGCACTCCTGCCACCCTTACCATGAAAAATTCGTCCAGATTAGATGCCGTTATGGACAGAAAATTCAGTCTTTCCATGATAGGATTTTCATGTTCCATTGCTTCTTCCAGAACTCTCAGATTGAAGTCCATCCAGCTCAGTTCACGGTTGTTGTAGGGAATCCCCTCTTTGTTTTTCTCGTGTTTTTCCAGATTCACCATAAATTCATCATCCTTACTTTCATCCATACAATTTATACACCTCATTTTAGATTTTTCAGATTACTCTTTGGCAAACACTGTTTAAGGGCTTCGCCCTTAAAAATCCTGATTCAAGGGTTGCACCCTTGAAAATCCTGCCAAGGGGCTTTGCCCCTTGACCCCACC
>CACYBZ010000394.1 GCA_902772795.1 uncultured Ruminococcus sp.
AAGGGTTTGCCTCATAAAAAACCCATAGCCTCGGAAACTGATGCCTGTAAAATGAAATCCTTTGCAAGGTTGGGCGGATTAAAGGAAACTCCCGCCTCTATAGGCGGTGAGTACTTCACAACGGTTATGGAGTGAAGAACAATGAAACTGAATGAATTGAAAGTCGGCGATTGTGCCAGAATTAAAACCGTAGGCGGAGAAGGAGCTTTACGGCAACATCTGTTGAATATGGGAATAATTCCGCAGAATGAAATCAGCGTGATAAGGTTCGCTCCTATGGGTGACCCTATGGAAATTCGGGTACATGATTTTGAACTGACTCTACGGCTTTCTGACGCTGAAAAAATCACCGTCACCAAAATTGACTGCCTCACCGAAAAAAACAAGCGAAAAAAAGATAAAAAAACAGAACATCTTGGACTGGGTGAAGCAGGACGTTTTCATAAAAAAGGTGACGGTACACCATTGCCTGACAATGCCACATTGCATTTTGCCTTGGTAGGCAATCAGAACTGTGGAAAAACGACATTGTTCAATCAGCTGACAGGTTCCAATCAGCGGATAGGCAATTTCCCTGGGGTGACAGTAGACCGTAAAGACGGCATGATAAGGGGTTATAAAAATACAGTTGTCACAGACTTGCCGGGAATATATTCCATGTCACCGTATACCAACGAAGAAATCGTGTCGAGAAATTTTGTTCTTGAACAGAAGCCGAACGCCATCATTAATATTGTCGATGCCACCAATATTGAGAGAAATCTGTATCTTACCATGCAGTTACTGGAACTGGATATTCCGATGGTTGTGGCACTGAATATGATGGACGAATTAAGAAACAACGGCGGATACATAGATGTCAACCTGATGGAAGAGTTGCTGGGTGTACCCACCGTACCGATATCGGCAGCAAAGAACGAGGGAATTGACGAACTGGTTGAACACGCCATTCATGTTGCCCACTATCAGGAAAAGCCACTCCGACAGGATTTCTGCGATATGCAGGAAAACGGCGGAGCAGTACATCGTTGTCTGCACGCTGTTGCCCATATGATTGAGGATCATACACAGTCAGCGAAGATTGCCAGACGTTTTGCCACGACCAAAATCATTGAAGGTGACAATCTTATTCTTGACAAGCTGAATTTAGATGTCCATGAAAAAGAAACACTGGAACATATTATTCTCCAGATGGAAAAGGAAAGAGGACTGGACAGAAGTTCAGCGATAGCAGATATGCGGTTTTCGTTTATTGAAAAGGTCACATCAGCGTGTGTGACAAAGGCGAAAAAAAACAAGGAATACGAAAAAAGCCAGAAAATCGACAGAATATTGACAGGAAAGTATACCGCTATTCCCATGTTTATTCTGATTATGGCAAGCGTATTTTTTCTGACGTTCAATGTTATCGGTTTATTTTTGCAGAATCTTTTAGCAGAAGGCATTGCCTGCCTCACCAATTTTCTGGACATACTGTTGACAAAGTGGAATGTCAATGAAGTATTGCATGGACTGGTGATTAAAGGTATATGTGAGGGCGTAGGTTCGGTATTGAGTTTCATGCCGATTATTATTACTTTGTTTTTCTTTTTGTCCATTTTAGAGGACAGCGGTTATACGGCTAGAGTTGCTTTTTTCATGGATAAACTGTTGAGAAAGATTGGTTTGTCGGGACGGAGCATTGTGCCGATGCTGATAGGATTCGGGTGTACCGTACCTGCAGTAATGTCTACCCGGACATTGCCAAGCGAACGTGACAGAAAAATGACGATTCTGCTGACTCCGTTTATGAGTTGCAGTGCAAAAGTTCCGATATATGCGTTTTTCGTGAGTGCTTTTTTTCCGAAGTATGGCGGATTCATTATGACGGGATTATACTTATTAGGTATTGTCATTGCTGTGCTGGTGGCATTACTGTTCAAGAACACTTTATTCAGAGGAAAAGCCGTGCCGTTTGTCATGGAATTGCCGAATTACCGTATGCCACAGCCCCGAAATGTTATACAGCTTTTGTGGGAAAAGGCAAAAGATTTTTTAACCAAAGCATTTACCGTCATATTGATATCGACGATTATCGTATGGTTGTTGCAGAATTTCGATTTACATTTTCAGCCTACCGCAAGTCCGGAAAACAGTATGCTTGCCCGAATTGCAGGGTTGCTTGTACCGTTCTTTGAACCGCTGGGACTGGGACAATGGCAAATCTGCACATCGCTTATCAGTGGATTTATGGCAAAAGAAAGTGTTGTTTCCGTACTGGAAGTATTATATAAGGGAAATATTTCAGAAGCATTAAGTAATCTTAGTGCGATGTGTATGTTGGTTTTCAGTCTGTTATATACGCCGTGTGTAGCTTCGGTGATATCGGTAAAACGTGAACTGGGAAACAAATATGCCGTATTTGTTGTTGCCTGGCAGTGTATGGTAGCATGGTTTGTAGCACTGATAGTACATCTTATAGGAATGATGGTGATGTCATTTTGAATATAGCAGATATTTTTATTACGATAGTTCTGGTTGTCATCGTGGTATTTGCGGTGAGGCACATTGTCAGAAAGGGAAATCATTCCTGTGGTGGTCGTTGCGGAAGCTGTGGTGATTGTCCGGGTCATTCACATTGTGATAAGCGGAAGTAGTTTAAGGGCTACCGCCCTTAAAAATCCTGTTTCAAGGGTTGCACCCTTGAAAATCCTGCCAAGGGGCGTTGCCCCTTGACCCCACCCACTTTTGAAAAAGTGGGTCAAAACTTTTTA
>CACYBZ010000395.1 GCA_902772795.1 uncultured Ruminococcus sp.
AGAAAAACCTTGTGTCCGTTGCGTTGTGCTTTTCTGACAGCGTCCAGTGCCGAAGCAGGCGGTATATTGTAACCTGCTTCTGTCAGTGTGCCGTCAATATCCAAAAATAAAAGTTTACTATTCATAATACAATATTTTCCTTTCGTTGTGTGTGACAACATCAGACTGACTCTCTTTCAACCAGCGTATAGCTCAGCATTGTATGCGAAACAGGCAGTTTTTCTTTGCTGTCATTTTGTCTGTGATTAATCATAGAAAGCAGCAGTTTTGTGGCTTTTTCACCACAGTCACGGTAATACAGCCGGACGGTTGTCAATGCGGGAGTAATAATTGTCCCGGCTCTTCCGCCGCCGATACCGACTATGCTGACATCTTTCGGAATTTGCAGTCCGTGTTCTTTAAGGGATTTCATCGCCCCTACTGCAAGCGAATCAGTAGCACAGACAACACCGTCAGGAAGATAACCGCTGTCAAGTATTTCATTCATTCCCGCATAGCCGTCCTCAACGGTGAAAAAAACCTGTGTCCGTTTCAGTGTATCGGGACTTATTCCAAATTCCGAAAGGGCTTTTTCCACACCTTTGCGGCGGAGAAGTCCTACTCTTTCATCTGACTCATCTATACCGACATAAGCTATTTTTGTTCTTCCCTTTTTCAGAAGATATTCAGTAATGGTATAGGCTGCACCGAAGTCATCATGGTAGACACAGGTAACATCGGGGTGATTTTGTCCGCATACTACAATCGGAACAGAATTTTCACGGAAAATCTGTGTATGCTGTGGTGTGAAAACAGTACCTGAAAGCAGAATGCCTGCCAGATTTGCCTCTTGCATAAGACGGAGATATTCTGTTTCACGAACTTCGTTATTCTCCGCATTCCCGAAAACAGCCATAAACCCAGCCTGATTCAGTGCAAGAGATATTCCCTCTACAAGATTGCTCACCGAATCGGAATTGATTTTAGGAACAATAATCCCTATACTGTCGGAACGCTGACGGCGTAACGAACGTGCAGCCATATTCGGCACATAACCTGTTTCTTCAATCACTTTCCTTATTTTCTGTTTTTTATCCTCACTGATACTTCCGCCGTTGAGATAACGGCTTACTGCAGCAGAGGAAACACCTGCAAGATAAGCAATTTCACTGATTTTCATTATCTTTTCCTCACTTCAGGAAGGTAAATTCATCAATGCCCACAGAAAACCGTAAGGTTTAAGTGGAATGGATTTTCGGATATGTCTTGTATTGTCAGAAAGGTCTGTATAGTTCTGATGATTTTCAAAAAATACCATCTGTTCGTACTCGCTGAAATTGAACAGTGCCAGAAGTTTCTGCTTTCCGTATTCACGGCATATTCCCAGAACACTGTGACACCCTGTTTCTATGGGGTAAAATTCTGCCTTTGCAGTAAACACATCATATTCTGCACGTAATGTTTCCAGCTTTCTCAGTGCGCTGAAAATTTTTCCCTGATAACTGTCAGGTGTTCTGCGTTCTTCGGCAAGCTGCCAGTCAAATCTGTTGCGGTGCAGATAACGGCTGTCAAATTTCTTGTTGATGTCAGCATGATACATATAGTCATTGAGCTGTCCTACTTCGTCACCGCTGTAAATAACAGGAATACCACTCTGTGTGAACATAAAGGCATGAAGCATAATATCGGCATCAACGGCAATTTCAAGTGCTTTTTCATCTTTGTTCCACAAGGCAGACTCCACTCCGCAAAGACTTGCCGTTGTTCCGCAAAGACGGGCATCTTGTAAAACAGGGTCATCATTATAGAGTTCTCCTCTTGAAACACTTCCTGCAAATCTTCCGGTGAAATAATCGTTAAGAAATTTTTTGTGGGAAACTTCCTGCATACCTTGTGCGGAAAGCCAGTGATAATCCAGTCCCCAGCCTATGTCATCATGACATCGCAGATAGTTGAGAAAAATATCTTCTTTCGGCAGTTCGGAAAGCTGCTGTATCTGTCGTGTCAAAAGACGCACGTCACGGGTGGCAACCGCATTCCATGTACTTGCCATTGTCGTGACATTATAAAGCATATGACATTCGGGATTATCCACACTGCCAAAATACGGCACTACCTTGGACGGTTCCATAACGACTTCGCCCAGAAGCAATACGGACGGACAGACAATTTCACACACAATACGCATCATACGAACTATGGTATGCACCTGCGGAAGATTACGGCAAGGAGTTCCTATTTCTTTCCAGATATACGGAACAGCGTCAAGACGCAGGACATCAATGCCAACATTGGCAAGATACAGCATATTTGCTGTCATATCGTTGAATACCATAGGATTGGCATAGTTCAAATCCCACTGATAAGGATAAAATGTTGTCATAACAATGCTGCCGCTGTCAAGTTGAGTGAAGTTGCCCGGTGCAGTAGTAGGAAATACCTGCGGTACAGTGGCTTCATAGGCATTGGGAATATCCCAGTTATCAAAGAAGTAGTAACGGTTGCGGTCTTTTATACTGCCTTTGCGTGCTTCTTTTGCCCATTCGTGTTCATCGCTGGTATGGTTCATCACAAAATCCAGACAACAGCTTATACCACGCTGATGGCAAAGTGCTGTAAGTTTACGCAAATCGTCCATTGTTCCGAGTTCGGGCTGTACTTTGCGGAAATCCGCAACAGCATAACCGCCGTCACTGTGTTCTTTCGGACTTTCCAGAAGCGGCATAAGATGAATATAATTGACACCGCTTTCTGTAAAGTAATCGATTTTTTCCGCCACGCCTTTCAGATTACCGGCAAAGTTATCCACATAGAGCATCATACCGACAATATCGTTTTTATGATACCATTCAGGATTTTTTTCACGTTCGCTGTCAAGTTTTTTCAGGTTCTCGCTGCGTTTTTCATAAAAAGTCCGCATAAGACCGCACAGATAGTCAAATCCCTGTTTATCCTGATGGTATAAAGAATAATACAGTTGCCGCAGTTCACTGCAGCGTGACTGAAAACGCTGTTCAAATAGATTTTTCATTTTAAGCCCTCCGCACAAAGTTTAGCATTGAGTTCAGCGAGGTCGGGCATTGCAGGAATAGCACCGTGTCTTGAAGTCGTCATTGACGCTGCAAGATTGGCTGTACGTATACTGTCGGAAAGCTGTTCGGAAGTAAGCTGTTCGGGACGGTAAATTTTCAGTGCTGTCATACGGCTGAGAAAAGCACCGAAGAAAGTATCTCCTGCACCGTTGGTATCGGCAACCTTTACACGGAAACCGTCCTGCTTGCCGGTTTCACTGCCACGGCGATAATAAGCCCCGTCCGCACCAAGCGTCAGAAGTATCAGCGGTATGCCGTAAAGGTCATAAAGCTGTTGTGTGCCTTTTTCAAAATCACAGGTATCTGTCAGCAGAGGAAGTTCCTCATCGGAAATTTTCAGAATATCTACCATATTAAGTGCAGACTTCATCTGTTTTATTGCTTCTTCCCTGCTGTTCCAAAGTCTTTCACGGTAATTCGGGTCATAGGTGATAGTTGCACCTTTCGACTTTGCTCTCTGTACGGCTGAAAGCGTGGCGGAGCGTGACGGTTCATCTGTCAGACTTACAGAACCAAAATGCAGAAAATGTGTATTTTCAATAAGGTCTTCAGGAATTTCGCTCTCTGTCAGGCATATGTCGGCACAGTGCTTGCGGTAAAAGGAAAAACTGCGTTCTCCTGTTTCCGAAACTGAAACGATAGCAAGGGTTGTATGTGCGGAACTGTCTGTCAGAATACCGCTGACATCTACCGCATTGTCTTTCAGTGTTTTTCGGAGAAAATCACCGTAATAATCATTGCCCACCTTGCCTATAAATGCCGTCTTTGCTCCAAGACGGGAAGCAGAAACCGCTACATTGGCAGGAGCTCCCCCCGGATTAGCGGTATATACAGGAATACCGTTTTCACATCTGTTGTAAGTCAAATCTATCAGAATTTCTCCTACAGTGACAATATCCTTCATAAATAACACCCCTCAGAATTTTTTTGTAATCGATTTCATTGACTATACTATAACATACTGTTTTTGATTTTTCAATTTGTTTTGCGAGGTATTCGTATAAAACTTTGACAATATTTTTTGTGAATAATCAACGAACGAACATTTGATAGTTTTTATATGAGATTTTTGTCGCTCTCACTTCTCATAATGACAAGCAGAGATGCTCCTGA
>CACYBZ010000396.1 GCA_902772795.1 uncultured Ruminococcus sp.
ATCACGTCTGCCAGTTTGAAGACAATTCCGTATTGGTTTGGCTGGGCATCTTTTTTCATACGCAACACCTTTAGATAACAGACTTACGGAAACTCCCACATTACCCATTTAAAATAACATTAATATCAAATTATTACACTCTACGTTCTAATGTAGAAAATTTTTCAACAGGATTGTAGTAATATTTTACTGTATTAAATGCTTTTTAAAGGGAAAGAATATTCCGAAACAATGGAATTTTAAATATAAAATCACAATTTATTTTTTTGCGGAAAAGTCGGAAATATCGCTGAAAGAGGCAGAAGTATGTTGATATTTTACGCAGAATTCCTAAAAAAAACACATAAAAAAGCATCAATACGATGTTTTTCGGCGGATATTTCCGAAAATTGGCAACACATTGACATGACAATGTCTGATATTCCCGTTTTTGCCGAAGGTTTTTGTCAGTTATATCATCATAGCAGAACATCGTTAGAAAAGCAATTTTTTTAGACACAACAGACCCCGTATTCACAAAGAATACGGGGTCTGTTTTATAACACCTTTGTCAGCGGGTGATGGAAAATGCGGTTGAATCCCTGTGCATACATATCATAAAATTCCTTATTTTCCTTGTTGTCGAACAATATGGAACAGCGTTCGCTTGCCGAAGAAACAATATTGTAAATATCGATTTTCAGATACGAGGTATCTTGTTTTTTCGCCTGCAGAATACTGTAAGATATAGGAACAGAAACCGTCTTGACGAATATCTGTCCAGGGAACTGTTGTTTGAGTCCGAGAGCAAAATTGATACTGTCATAAATAACCCGTTTGTCGTTGGCGAAGCTGTTGCCGTACATGAATGTTTTCATGAGTTCGAGTGTGTAATCACACTCAGGGTCAAGAAATATCATGTTCAGTCTGGGTTTATTGTCGGACTGCAAAGCATTGAGCAGAGCTTTCTTGTTTGTCGGCTTGAAAAAGTCCTTGTAGTCCTCTATCAGCGACGGACACGAAATCTGTAGCATATTGATTTCGTTTGCACCGTCAAGCAGGACATCGAAATTTTCTTCAATCACGTTTTTTTCGTACACTCTCACATAGGCGAAATCGCTTTTGATATTATATTTTCTTGTCGGATAAATAATGCGTTTGGTCTGAGCCAGAATAAGCAGTGTGGCAAGTGTTTTAATCGTATCGGTATTACGGTAGATAGTTTCCAGTTCACGCTGTTGTTTTCCGTCCCATTGAAACGTGTGTTTGAGGTCAGTTTCAGGATGGAAAATGATATTTTCTATCAGATGTGTCAGTTTTTCGTCATGATGTACCTTGATAACCGTTTTCAGATGTTCATAACAGATGTTGTAAATGACCTCAGGAATAGAATCCAGATTATTCTGTCTTAACAATGTTCCGAATACAGAAACGGGTATAGCACTGTTCATCCACTGATAGGCACTTCGATGATAGTCGGAAAAAAGCGTTTTTTTGGTCTGCATACATTCTTTGATTTCCTTCGTCCAGCCATACATCTCAACGCAATAATCATACTGATTGGTAATCATCAATGCATAACTGAAATACATTTCAAAAAGATTCTGGTTGATATTCTTAAACATACCCATTCCTCAATTACCTCCGCTTTCAATTTCAAAAACCCACCTCTATATTTTAATGGGTAAGTAAAGTTTTTTCAATAGTTTTTCTATCATGTTCGTATCTCAAAAAAGCTGTATTTTTGAGATATCTATGCGATATCGCAAAAAGTGAGTATTTTTATTGATAATATGGCATAAAATTGCGATATCTGTTTTTGATTTTTCCGAAAAAAGAACGGAAAAAAGATAGTTTTACAGACTTAATCATAAATTCTTATCGGATATAGTGGTTTAACATACATAAAAAGATGATTTGTCATAATGTGTACTTTTGCTGTTTTTTCTCGTACACTGCTCGCAAAAATTTTTCCACCTGTGCGGTTGAAAGTCAAATCGCCATTGTCAAAATTTGCTTACGCAAATTTTGTTTGGAATTTTTGGGAGTTTAAGGG
>CACYBZ010000397.1 GCA_902772795.1 uncultured Ruminococcus sp.
ATATCCCCGTTAAAAACACCTTCCCCATTTTCACCGTTACCTTTCGTCCAGGGAATATCATAATTGTTCTTGTTCTGCATGACTTTATCACCTATTCGCAATACTGTTCCGTTGATATTGATTTCACGTTTGAATATATCTTTCGGATTGATAGTGTTTTGTATTGCCTTGTTGATTTCCGCTGTTCCTATCGTTCCTTTTCGACCCGGGCATAAAATCTGTATATCTTCCAGCGGTGAATAACGATAGCTGTGGGGTAATCGTCTGGTATACAATTCCGCTACCGTTTCCACAACGTCATGGATATTGCTACGGTTCATAAAAAAGAAATCTGATTTGGTATCGGTAATGACTGGGTGTTTTCCTTTAACGATTCTGTGAGCGTTGGTGACAATAAGACTTTCCATAGATTGTCGGAATATCTCATCAAGCTGTACAACGGGAATTTTTCCGCTGTCGATTAAATCACCGAGAATATTTCCTGCTCCGACACTCGGCAACTGGTCACAATCTCCTACCATAATCAGCCGACAATGATCGGGCAACGCTCTCATTACTCCCTCAAATAACTTTGTATCTACCATCGACAATTCATCAATTACCAGTACATCACATTCCAATGTGTTTTTTTCATTTCTCATAAACACGGGATTTTCGTCCTTATCCCACGATACTTCCAGTAAACGGTGAATTGTCTTTGCTTCACAGCCTGTAATCTGGCTCATTCTCTGTGATGCTCTTCCCGTGGGTGCTGTCAGAAATACCGTCAGCCCCTTGTTCTGCAAAATATTGATGATGGCATTGAGTGTGGTTGTTTTTCCTGTTCCCGGGCCTCCTGTCAGTATCAGTATCCCTTTTGTCAGAGCTGTTTCTATAGCCGTCTTTTGCCGTTGTGCATATTGTATATGATTTCTCTTTTCTGTCTGCTGAATCATCTCCCGCACGTTACTAAGTTGTTTAAATGATGTCTGTAACAGTGAAACTATTCTTTGAGCGATATAATTTTCACACTGATATTGTTCGGGTAAAAAAATGAATTCCTTTTCTCTGACAATATCTTCAATGAGCTGACCCTCTCTCAACATTCTGTCAATGACATCATTCGCTTTTTCTTCTGCTACTTCCAGAAATTCACTGCATACCTTAATCAGTTTGTCTTTCGGCAGACAAGTATGTCCGTTATTTTCATTGTGTTCCAGCACATAAAAAAAACCTGCCTGAATTCTGTATTCATCGTCATGTGTTCTGTTCTGTGCCTGTGCAATACGATCTGCTATCTCAAACGATATATTCAGCCCCTTTGCACAAAGACAATAGGGATTTTCGTCTATCCTGTCAATGACAGCCTTTCCGTACCTGTTCCATACCTTTATGACTTGCTGTGCAGATATGCCGTATTTTGACAACATAGTCATCAGTTTTCTGATTCCGAATAACTGCTTCAGACTTTTACTCATTTCTGTCGCCTTGTTCTTGCTGATGCCTTTGATTTCTGCAATTCTTTCGGGATTGTTTTCCATAATATCCAGCGTTTCTTCTCCGAACAGCCTGACAAGTTTCTTTGCCGTTGACGGCCCTACCCCTTTGACTACTCCTGACGATAAAAATTTCACTATGGCAGTGGTCGTCCTGGGGATACTTTTTTCGCATACATCAAAGACAAACTGTTCACCATAAGTATGATGGGTTGTGTATCTGCCTGTCAGCCGTACTTCTTCCCCTACACTGACAGATGTCGCATTACCTACCGCCACTATCGTATCTTCTCCACTGACAATCTCAAACACACTGTAACCGTTCATCTCATTACGGAAAATAATATTTTCAACTTCTCCTGTGAGTTCGAGTAATTGTTCATTATTCGTCATTTTTTTATCTCCGTTTCATAAATATTTATCTTTTTGAATATTGCATTATACTTCAAATTGTTTTATAATAAGCGAGTTGAAAAAATTTACATTAATTTTCAAAGAAAAGGAATGAAATGTCTGATGGAATTTTATGCTAATGAGGGAAAAAAATCTTCAGTAGAAGTCAACGG
>CACYBZ010000398.1 GCA_902772795.1 uncultured Ruminococcus sp.
GATTGCCTGCGGGATAATTTCCACGCCTATCAGTTTTTTCACCTTGTCTGCCATGGAAAGTCCGATTGTTCCCGTACCGCAGTACAAGTCCAACAGAACATCATTTTCCTGCAAATTAGCATATGTTCGGGCAATACCGTACAATTTTTCTGCCTGCGTGCGGTTTACCTGATAAAATGACAACGGTGATATATTGAACGTCAGTGAACATAATTTATCGGTGATAAAATCACTGCCGTGCAAAGTCATACACGTTTTGCCAAGTATGACATTTGTTTTTTCTGTATTGCTGTTGACCTGAATACTTTTAATGTTCGGAATGTCCTGTAATTGACGAACCAGTCTGTCACTGTGGGGAAGTTGTTTTCCGTTGATGACAAGACATACCATAATTTCCCCTGTCATTTCGGCGATACGGATATACAGATGTCTTAACAGACCGCTGTGTGTGGCTTCATCATACGCAGAAATATGATTTTCGACTGCCCATGTTCTGACAGTGGCACTCACCTGAGCAAAAATTTCGGGCTGTAACAGACAACTGTCACAGTTGACGATACGATGGCTGTGATACGCATAGAACCCCATAACCAGATTACCTTTGCTGTCTTTGCCTATGGGAATCTGTGCTTTGTTGCGGTAGTGATTACGGTCTTCACAGCGAACAACAGGATTGATTTTCAGACTGTCAAACCCACCTATCCGCTCAACCGCATCTCTGACACGCTGATATTTCATATCACATTCTGCCTCATAGGTAATATGACGGTAGGTGCACCCTCCGCACTGTAAAAAGAACGGACAGTCAGGTGTAGTACGGGTTTCTGCGGGAACAATCAGTTCTTCCAGTCTGCCGATGGCATAATTTTTGGAAGTCTTGATAATTTTCGTTTTCACCACATCACCCTGTGCGGTGTTACTGACAAACACCGCCATACCATCAATTTTCCCCACACCGCTTCCCTCGGTCGTCATACCTGTGATAGTCGTTTCATAAATTTCGTTTTTCTTTATGCTCAATTTCGACACCCTTCATTTTATACCAAAAAATTTACAATGAAATGCAATAAGTATATTATATCACAAAATTTTTGAAATGTATTTATTTTTTAACAATTTAGCAATATAATAAATCAGTATCATAACCAAATTATAGGAGTGTATATGACGATGAGTGAATTTTCTCTGGAAAATATAAAAAATATCCATATGATAGGTATAGGCGGTTCAGGAATGTGTCCGCTGGCAGAAATACTGTTGTCAAAAGGCTATCATATTACGGGGTCAGACTGCAGCGAATCTGACACGCTGGAAAGAATAAGAAGTTACGGAATTCCCGTTTTCATGGGACACCATGCGGAAAACATCGATGGTGCAGAACTGGTTGTTTATTCCGCAGCGATTAAAGAGGATAATCCCGAAAGAGCAGCGGCAAAAGAAAAAGGGATAAAAGCCATAGAACGCAGTGAAATGCTCGGACTGGTCTGCGACAAGTACGCTGACAGTGTTGCCGTATCGGGAACGCACGGCAAAACCACCACAACGGCTATGCTTACACAAATTCTTATCGGCTGTCATAAGAACCCGTCAGCGATAATCGGCGGTAAACTGCCGTCTGTCGGGGGTAACAGTGTTGTAGGCGATTCTGATATTATGGTTGTGGAAGCCTGCGAATATGTTGACACATTTCTGCATCTGCACCCTGCCATTTCCATTATTCTCAATGTTGACGCTGACCACCTTGACTATTTCAAAACCTTTGACAGAATAAAACAATCTTTCCATCAGTTTGCCACGCAGACAAGCCGACTGCTGATTATCAACGGTGACGACAAAGCCAGTCGTGACTGTACGGCGGATATTGACAAAGAAAAAATCTTTTATGGTTTTGATGACAAAAACGATTATTATGTTTCCGATTATCGTAGTGAAAGTGCTTTCCGCCAGAGTTTCAACCTGATGAAAGACGGCGAAATCCTGACAAGAATTACTCTCAACGTTCC
>CACYBZ010000399.1 GCA_902772795.1 uncultured Ruminococcus sp.
CACAGTAAAAGTTATTTTTGCTGATGATATGACGGTGGGAGCAACCGTAAGATAAGTTGACAGACGAATATGAATATCACTGTCAGCATAAATTTCTTGACAGTGATATTCCATGATTTTATAATTGACATGACAGTCGTCAGAAATTTTTCTGTCTGACGTGTCTGGATAAAGGAAAGGATAGATAGCAATGAAGAGTGATGAAATAAAATACGGTGTTCAGAACGCCCCCCACAGAGTGCTGTTCAATGCATTGGGATACACGGCTGAAGAACAGAGCAGACCGCTTATCGGTATAGTCAGTTCCTATAATGAGATAGTTCCGGGACATATGAACATCGACAAAATTACGGAAGCAGTCAGAATAGGTGTAGCTATGGCAGGGGGTACACCGATAGTTTTTCCTGCGATAGCGGTATGTGACGGTATTGCTATGGGACATCAGGGAATGAAATATTCACTGGTTACCCGTGACCTGATTGCGGATTCAACAGAATGTATGGCAATGGCACATGGATTTGACGGACTGGTTATGATTCCCAACTGTGACAAGAATGTTCCCGGTCTGCTGATGGCTGCGGCAAGAATGAATATTCCTACTATCGTTGTCAGCGGAGGTCCTATGCTGGCAGGTACAGTAAACGGTTGTAAAGTCAGCCTTTCGGCGGCATATGAGGCTGTCGGTGCGTATGCGGCAGGAAAAATCAATGATGAACAGCTGGCAGAGTATGAAGAAAAAACCTGTCCTACCTGCGGTTCATGTTCAGGAATGTATACGGCAAATTCCATGAACTGTCTTACCGAAGTTCTGGGAATGGGTCTGCGTGGTAACGGTACCATTCCGGCTGTCTATTCGGAAAGAATCCGTCTTGCCAAAAAAGCCGGTATGCAGATTATGGAACTGGTCAGAAAAAATATCAGACCCCGTGATATCATGACAAAAGAGGCATTTGAAAATGCCCTTACCATTGATATGGCTCTGGGTTGCAGTACCAACAGTATGTTACATCTTCCGGCCATTGCACATGAAGCAGGTGTGGAAATCAATCTGGATATTGCCAATCAGATAAGTGACAAAGTACCGAATGTCTGTCATCTTGCTCCTGCAGGACATCACCACATGGAAGACCTTAACGAAGCAGGCGGTGTCTATGCTGTAATGAATGAGATAAATAAACTGGGTATCATTCATACAGAATGTATGACGGTTACAGGTAAGACTGTCGGCGAAAATATTGCCAATGCTGTCAACAAGAACACGGACGTTATCAGACCCGTTGACAATCCCTACAGTAAAACAGGCGGTATTGCTGTTCTGAGAGGTAATATTGCCCCTGATTCCTGTGTAGTCAAGAGAAGTGCCGTAGCTCCCGAAATGCTGGTTCATGAAGGCCCTGCCAGAGTGTTCGACTGTGAAGAAGACGCTATGGACGCTATCATGACAGATAAAATCAATCCCGGTGATGTTGTGGTTATCCGCTATGAAGGGCCTAAGGGCGGCCCTGGTATGAGAGAAATGCTTAATCCTACTTCGGCAATTGTCGGACGTGGTTTAGGCAGTACGGTAGCGTTGATTACAGACGGTCGTTTTTCGGGTGCGACAAGAGGTGCGGCTATCGGACACGTTTCCCCTGAAGCAGCAGTAGGAGGACCTATTGCCCTGATTCAGGAGGGGGATATCATCGCTATTGATATCATGGCAAATACGATCAATGTCAAAGTTTCTGATGAAGAACTCGCTGAGAGAAAGAAAGCATGGACTCCCAAAGAACCAAGAATCAAGACTGGTTATCTGGCAAGATATTCAGCTCTTGTTACCTCAGGAAATACCGGAGCAATTCTTGCTGTACCGCAGAATAAAGCATAAGAACCATAAAAAACAGAACGTAATGTTTTTACATTACGTTCTGTTTTTTGCTGATAATAAAAATTACTTGGGTTTGTTCTGAGAAACAGCGGTTTGTTTTTGATTTCGTCTGGTAACGCAGATTATCATATAGATGACAATGGAAACAGCGGTAAGCACAAACAATATACCGACAATTAAAAATAAAACAGATAAATTACTGTCCTGGTCGGAATTGTTGTTTTTAATGAAACTGAAATCTCCTGTTCCGTTGGCACTGCCTTTGTCGAAACTCAGACTGATTTCCTGCCAGTCTTTTTTACTCAGATTTTGTTCTCTGATACTGCCGTTGCTGGTGTACATATCGACTGTATTGTCCAAATCAGCGGTAGCAGACTGATAGTCCGTGGCTTTTTCGAATTCATCGAACGTCATGCCGAGATTGTAGTTATCGACAACAGCATTCTGATAATCGTCATTGAATTCGGTATTCATGTCATAGCTGATAACATTTCCACCATACATATTGTTATAGTAGTCGGCATCGTAATTGATGGTAGGTTCGGGATTTTCCTGTGGAGTTTCCTGTTGTGGTTCCTGCTGATAGGGGTCAGGTTGCTGAGGTTCATAGGTACTTTGTCCGCCATCATAGCTTGGTGTATTATCGCCTGTATCAGACGACGGAGCAGGGTCAACATAAGACGGGTCAGGCTGTACAACAGGCGGAACATACGGTTCGGGGTCGGAAATGACATCACCGCCACCGGGTTCTGACACGACAGTATCGTCATAAGATGTGGTTACGTCATCAGGGTCAGCATATACGGTCAACGCCGTCGCAGAACAAAGCGTCACCAAAGATAAAATGAGGGCAGTGAATTTTCTGTTGGTTTTTCTCATAAAAATGCCTCCTTATCTGAATTCTGTATCTATCATAACATAGGATTTCACTAAATTCAACCGTTATCAGTTTATTTTACAGATTGCTAACAAATCACAACAATCAGGGGTGATTTTTTTGATATTTGTTATGGAATTCAGAAAATGTTTCTGTTATAATGAAAGAAATAATTGACGGAGTGATTGACAATGGATAACTGTACCAGACGGGATAAGGGTATGGCATATATTACAGACGAAAAGGTGTTTTCGCAGTTGCGGGAAAGGCGGAAGATTGTTCAGGAGTTTAATCAAACAGATTGTTGTGATACAGAAACACTGAAACATCTGACGGAAAAATTGTTGGGAAAATGCGGAAAGAACTGTTGTCTGACGCAGCCTTTCTACTGTGATTATGGAAAAAATATTTTTGTGGGGGATAATTTTTACACAAATTATCATTGTGTCATTTTGGACGTTGCTAAAGTGGAAATAGGGGATAATGTTCTTTTTGCACCGAATGTTGCCGTGTATACAGCAGGTCATCCCATACACCCTGTACCAAGAAAACTGGGCTATGAATATGGTATACCCGTAAAAATAGGGAATAATGTATGGATAGGGGGTAACAGTGTTATTTTGCCCGGTGTGACGATTGGTGATAATTGTGTTATCGGAGCAGGAAGTATTGTCAACAGGGATATTCCTGATAACAGCGTTGCGTGTGGAAATCCCTGTCGTGTTGTGAAAACAATTACTGATGAAGATAAAAGACATTATTTTGGCAATCTGACTTTTGACGGAGAAGCATGGGAGGAAAGTTAAGTAATAAAATACATTGATAAAAGTGCCAAAATGTGTTAATGTGTACTCATAGAAAGGAGTACATTAGTGGTAG
>CACYBZ010000400.1 GCA_902772795.1 uncultured Ruminococcus sp.
CCCCACCAACTTTTGAAAAAGTCGGACAAAACTTTTCGGGAAAATTTGCCATAGCAAATTTTCTCTGATAAAGAATGTTTCATTTTATCTTAAAGCAGTCGGAGTTGAAAATATGTCTTATCCCAAAGAACTTATCAGAAATTTCAGTATCATTGCTCATATTGACCATGGAAAAAGTACGCTTGCCGACCGTATTCTTGAACAGACACAATCCGTAGCATTGAGAGATATGGAAAATCAGTTGCTTGACAATATGGATTTGGAAAGAGAACGGGGAATTACGATTAAAGCTCATGCGGTAACGCTGATTTACAAAGCGGATAACGGCAAGGCATATATGTTCAATCTGATTGACACCCCGGGACACGTGGATTTCAACTATGAGGTATCCCGTTCGCTGGAGGCCTGCGAAGGTGCCGTTCTGGTTGTTGACGCTTCTCAGGGCATAGAGGCACAGACACTGGCAAATACCTATCTGGCAGTCGATAGTGGTCTGGAGATAGTTCCTGTCATCAACAAGATTGATTTACCCAGTGCCGACCCTGAAAAAGTCAAGACGGAAATAGAAGATGTCATTGGTATTCCTGCCGAAGACGCTCCCGAAATTTCGGCGAAAGTAGGGCTGAATATTCATGACGTTATGGAAAGAATTGTTTCCGATATTCCCTCACCGCAGGGTGATGACAATAAGCCTTTGCAGGCATTGATTTTTGATTCCTATTACGATGCGTATAAAGGGGTTATTATTTATATCAGGGTAAAAGAAGGAAAAGTAAAAGTCGGCGATGAAATTCTGCTCATGGCAAGCAATGCGAAATTCACGGTAGTGGAAACAGGCTATATGCGTGCCACCTCTCTCGAACCGAAACAGGAACTTTGTGCGGGAGAAGTCGGTTATATTGCGGCATCTATCAAGAGTGTTCAGGACGCAAAGGTCGGTGATACAGTAACATTGAACGGAAATCCTGCCAAAGAACCGCTTCCGGGATACAGAGAAGTACAGTCGATGGTGTTTTGTGGTGTATATCCTGCCGACGGAGCAAAATACGGTGATTTGCGTGACGCTCTGGATAAATTGAAACTGAATGATGCGTCACTGACATTTGAAGCTGAAACGTCTGTGGCATTGGGATTTGGTTTCCGTTGCGGATTTCTGGGACTGTTGCACATGGAGATTATTCAGGAACGTCTGGAAAGGGAATACAATCTGGATTTAATCACCACGGCACCGAGTGTTATTTTCAGAATAACCAAAACGGACGGAACAGTCGAAATGATAGACAATCCTACCAATTATCCTGACCCTGGTCTGATTGCCAAAGCAGAAGAACCGATAACCAATGCACATATCTATGCCCCGTCGGAATATGTGGGTAATATTATGGAACTCTGTCAGGACAGACGGGGGATTTTCAAGGATATGACGTACATCGACAATGAAAGGGTAGATATTCACTATGTGTTACCGCTTGCCGAAATCGTGTATGACTTTTTCGATACGCTGAAATCCCGCACAAGAGGTTATGCGTCATTTGACTATGAACTTTCAGGCTATGCACCGAGTAAGCTGGTAAAGCTGGATATCATGCTTAACGGTGAAGTGGTTGATGCGTTGTCATTTATTATTCATTCGGACAAAGCCTATTCACGGGCAAGAAAAATGACGGAAAAATTAAAAGAGAAAATTCCCAGACAGTTGTTTGAAGTACCGATACAGGCCTGCATAGGCGGAAAGATTATCGCCAGAGAAACGGTCAAGGCAATGCGGAAAGATGTCCTTGCCAAATGTTACGGCGGTGACATCACCCGTAAGAAGAAGTTGCTGGAAAAACAAAAGGAAGGTAAAAAACGAATGCGTCAGCTGGGCAGTGTGGAAGTACCGCAGGAAGCTTTCATGGCTGTGCTTAAACTGGATACGGACTGACATGATGACTATCAGACGGCAGGTTGCTTCGGTTATCCTGCCGTCTTGCACAATATGGGGAGGAAATAATGAAAGGGAAATATAAAATCGCAGATAAAATCATAGAAATTGATTCGCTGTACCAAGATGTACATGACTATTGTCAGGATTACCGAAGCGAAGGAACCGCAGATTTTACGGTTATCATCACTCAGGCGGATATTGACAATGAACGTAACCGTTCAAAGAGTAATGATATTGCACAGGGCAGAACGGTACAGAACTGGTCAGACAGGTACTTGGAAAAATTAGCCGTATATCGTCAGATTGCCGAACATATGCCCCGATACAATACGTTTTTGTTTCACGGCTCGGTTATCGCCGTTGATGGTGCAGGGTATCTGTTCACTGCTAAAAGCGGTACGGGAAAATCTACCCATACAAGGCTGTGGCGGAAACTGCTCGGCGGTCAGGCAGTGATGGTAAATGATGACAAGCCACTCATTCGGGTAGACCATGACGGCGTTACGGTTTTTGGTACACCGTACAACGGAAAACATCATCTTGGCAGTAATATTTCTGTTCCGCTGAAAGCCGTCTGTATTCTGGAACGTGCCAAAGAAAATACAATCCGAAAAATCAGTAAAGCAGAAGCCTATACCATGTTATTACAACAAAGCTACCGTCCCGACAACCACATCGCTCTGGCGAAAACACTGACATTGATTGATAAAATGACAGATTTTGTCACTCTGTGGCGACTGGGTTGCAATATGGATATCTCATCGGCAGAAACCTC
>CACYBZ010000401.1 GCA_902772795.1 uncultured Ruminococcus sp.
AAAACTTGGAAACTGGTGTTATATAACAATGACACAACCAAAACAGAAAAACTGCCTATCAGCCAACCGCCAATAACGTCGGTAGGATAATGTACACCAAAATATATTCGGGAAACCCCCACCAGCAATGGTATCATGATTGCCAAAAATAAAAACAATTTTCTGCGGAAATGGTAGGCGATTGCCCCAAAAGTCGTAGAAGAAAGAGCAGAATGGGCACTTGGACACGAATATCCCTGTACCAGAACACTCATAATATCACCATCACTATGTGCAGGACGGATACATTTTATGGTTTCATTGTCCATATACGGTCGCCGACGAATCACTAATCCCTTTATCTGTACGCAGATAGTCAATGAAAATAACAATGTCAAAGAAATAGGTCTGGCTTTCTCCTTAGCCCAACACCAGTACAAAAAACCAATAATTATAATCAAAAACAATTCTTCTCCGAACATACTGAAAAAAGTAGCAATATACGTCACCACTGCACTTTCCTCTGACTGAATCCATTCCATCAAAGCTACTTCCCAGTCAAAAAAGAATACATTTCCCATTCTGCTATCACTCCCTGATTGAGTATCTTATTTCTTATAATTCCATAAAGTACGGACAAATATTTTCATAGGTACCGTTCTTTTTTCTGAAACCTCTGGGAATAGTTCCAAGTTGCTGAAAACCGAGATTTTCATATAATCTCCGTGCCTGAAAATTACTTTCCACAACCGCATTGAACTGTAAAATAATAAATCCCATTTCCTTTGCTTTTTGTAGACAATCCATTACCAGGAGTTTTCCGATATGCTTTCCCCGTGCATATTTATCTACAGCGTAGCTGGCATTGGCAATATGGGAACATCGTCCTACATTGTTAGGGTGCAATATATAAAGCCCTCTGACAGTACCATGTTCATCAACGGCAACGCCTGTATAACTTTGTAATGCAAAAAATTTTTCTGCTGTTTTCGGCGACAATGTCTCTTCCTGAGGAAAAGCATTACCTTCTTCAACAATTTCATTCCAGATTGATATCATGTCATTAATATCTTGGGCTGTATATTTTCTTATTGTCATTGCATATTCTCCCTTCATGAGAAATATTCAAGGGCTTTTTCCCTGAATCCCATAAACCTTTAAGAAAACCTGACCAAAATGTCAGGGTTTATTTTTTGCTTCGCACTGATTTTATGATACGAACAGATTATCATTGTCAAAAACACACCGACAATATCTGAAATCTGCCGGCGTGTTTCTTTATGAATGTTTGTTGATTTTATTATTAAGGTACCAGGATATCTGTAAATCCCACACCGACAAACGTTCCCAAAGTAAGACATACAGAATCAGGAACAGAAGAAAACTGCAGTGCAACCGCTGTGCCGTCATGAATCAAGACAACATGAATATTTTTCTGTAATCTATCAGAAAGTGTCTGGCTAAGATAATCACTGTAATTTTCACTGAGTACGTTGAGTTTGGCATAACCACCTCGCACGTTGTTGAGAATACCATCGTGTGTATAACTGGCAACTGCTATAACAATCTGTGTATCAACATCTCCCAGTGTTTCTGCTTGATGATAGGTTTCACATAAAGTATCTGTTATGTAACGATGCAGTAAAGTTGCCTGACGTTTTTTTTCCTGTATATCCGCAATGTTCCATTCCATATAAAGAGAAGGTACAGACGGTAAATTTTCCATACGAACAACCTTACCGTTTCGACGTTCTACAATACTTCGTTTCATATTGGTCTGTCCGAAATCTGCCAGAACAAAAATACCGTTATCCTGTTCCAACAATGTTGTACAACCACTTACCCCTGAATAAACAGATTGTTCTGCAACAAAGAGATGATAACTGTTCTCACAGTATTTCTGTGCTTCACCAACGAGGATTTTGCCAAAAACTCCCTCTGTCAACCCACCCGTCAAAATAACTGTTTTCCTGTTTTTCCAATATTCCCAATGTTCATTGCTCCACTCACAACGAACTGCTTTGTTTTTGTCAAGCCCTGTCTTTAACGTGAGTAAAATCAAAGCAAGCCGTCTGCCAAAAAATCTGGCGATTTCTTCGGCACACAAACGTACTTCTCTGGATTCACTTTCTGCCGACTGCATCAACAGGGGAACAATTTTACGTGGAGGTGTGTCCTTAGAAATTTGCAGGATAGCAAGGTGTTCCTTTGCTTTTTCCATAATCACACAAGCTGAAAAAAATTCTTTGACGGATTTTCCCTCAACTGTATCATCAATTCCCCGAACAGGAACTTCGGCAATGATCATCTTATTCAAGGAACAACTGCCATTGACATAATTTCTTCCTTTTCCGTCTGTCAATACAAAAGGATTTTTCATTTCATACACACCCTCCTCTGATAGAATACAACACCTGTGTTTTACTGCTTCATCAGATCACAGTAGTCTTTCTGAATTTCAATCAAACGCATTTCAAAATCCTGTTTGTTTTTCTTGATGATATTCTGTAAAATCAGTCCTGAGAAAAAAGCTTGTATAGAAGCAATCGCCACAAATCCGCAGACAATCAGTGTAGGAAAATTCGGCACAAGTCCTGTCTGACAATAGGTAATCAATATGGGAATAAAAAACAGCAAGGCGATGATAATGAGTAACAAGGCAATTATTCCAAAAAATGCCAGAGGCTTGTAGTTACGGAAAAGATTCACAATCGTCCGAAGTACTTTTATCCCGTCAGAATAGGTATTGAGTTTTGATTCACTGCCCTGCGGTCTGTCTTTATACTGTACCACGACATTTTCCACAAACATATTTTTATCTATGGCATGAATACTCATTTCTGTTTCGATTTCAAATCCACGGGAAAGAACAGGAAAACTTTTCACAAACTGATAACTGAAAGCACGATATCCTGTCATGATATCTTTGATATCACTTTTAAACAAACAGTTAATACTTTTTCGGACAAGGCTGTTACCAAAATTATGAAAAGGTCTTTTATTCTCCGCAAAATAGGTTGAAGATAACCTGTCACCGACAACCATATCCACATGACGTTGTAACACTTTGTCCGCCATTTCTCTTGCTGAATCAGACGGATAAGTGTCATCACCATCAATCATGATATAACACTGTGCATCAATCTCACGGAACATTCTTCTGATGACATTCCCTTTTCCCTGCTTATATTCATATCGGACAACCGCCCCCGCTTTTCTGGCAATTTCTGCTGTACCGTCATTGGAATTATTATCATATACATAGATCGTAGCCTCAGGCAGTGCTGTCCTATAGTCTTTGACAACTTTTTCAATCGTTTTGCTTTCGTTGTAACAAGGAATAAGTACTGCTATTTTATCCATAATAAACTCCCGATATTATTTTTTTTCATTCGAAACAATTGTTTTGATTTTCACTTTTTTGACAGCTGATTTTTTTCTTTCTTCATCAAGTTGATTCTGCAAATTTTCATTGGCAATTGCCAGCATAAGTTTAATGCGGTTTTCCTGATTCACTCTTGTTGCTCCGGGGTCATAATCGATAGCAACAATATTAGCCTCGGGATTGAGTTCTTTAACTTTTCTGATCATACCTTTTCCCACAATGTGGTTAGGCAGACACCCGAAAGGCTGGGTACAGACAATATTGGGATAACCACTTTCTGCAAGTTCAAGCATCTCACTGGTAAGCAACCAGCCTTCTCCCATCTTGTTGCCCAGACCGACAACATCTTTGACAAGACTTTTAAGATGACTGTATCTCCCCGGAGGATTAAACCCATGTCTGACTGCACATTCTACAATGAGATTTTCCATTTTCTCAAGATAATCGTATACTCTGGAAAGAACAGCATATTTGACTTTATTTCCGCCATAAAGTTCGATATCCTGCAAACGGTTATCCAGTTTGAACAAAGCAAAGCCCATAATTCCCGGAACACAGACTTCGCAATCCTGTTCATTCAGAAAAGCTTCAAGATTGTTGTTGCCCAGCGGTGCATATTTGACGTAAATCTCACCGACAACACCTACTTTGACTTTCGGTACAATATTGCGTTCAATATTGGAAAAGGACTTTGCCATATCATCAAGATTCTGCTGCTGCTGTTCGATCTTGAATCCCCGTCCTTCTCTGTATTGTCCGACAATATTTTCAATCCAGCTGTCAACCAAAGCCATACTTTCCCCTTTGTTGACTTCATAAGGTTTTGTCTGATTGCTGAGTAACATCAGCGTATCACCGTATACCAATGCACCGATTAACTTTCTTGCCAGCGGAAGCGTAAGCGAAAAACCGGGGTTTTTCTCCAGTCCCGAAATATTCAGAGAAATGACAGGTACAAATTCCAGACCTGCCTTTTTCAGTGCTTTTCTCAACAAATGAATATAGTTGGATGCACGACAGCCACCCCCTGTCTGCGTAATAAGTAAAGCTGTTTTATGTACGTCATATTTACCGCTTTGCAAAGCGTTGATGAACTGTCCGATAACGAGTAACGCAGGATAGCAGGTATCATTATGGACATATTTCAGACCTGTCTGAGCAATTTCAGGTCCGTTTGTTTCCAACAGAACGGTACGGTAACCGTATTCATCAAGGACTCTTTTCATGATTCTGAACTGTATAGAAGCCATCTGCGGTAACAGAACTGTATATTCTTTTTTCATTTCTTTGGTAAACAGCAATCTGCCGTTTTTATCGTATTTCAATGTAGCCATAATATTCCCCTTTATTATTCAAGGGTCGCCCCCTGACAGTAGAAACCTATTGAAAAGGTAAACTGCCCATTATCTGAAACCAATGGGCTTCCTGCTTCCTCGTCTTCGTGACCTACTGACTCCACAGGCGTAAATTCGGGCTGCACCCTCCCTACTGCTACCAAAACAATAACACAAACCTTTCGTTGTGGCAACCTTAATCCACCGCTTGAAACCAGCGGAATTGCGGTTACTATTTTTCAATCAAAAAACATTGAGAAAAATTACTCATTTCTTTTCTGTTCGTCAATCGCTGCAAAAAGACTTCTCAGTCTGATTTTGACAGCACCTAAATTGGTAATTTCATCAATTTTAATCTGGGTATATATTTTCCCCTCAGACTCCAGAATTTCTCTGACTTCATCAGTCGTGATAGCATCCACACCACAACCGAATGAAACAAGCTGTACCAGATTCATATCATCACATCTGGCGATATAGTGAGCTGCGGAATACAGTCTGGCATGATAAGTCCACTGATTGAGCACGGTTGTCGGATATTTTTCCACTTTGTCGCAGACAACGTCTTCGGAGATAATCGCAACACCAAACCCTGAAATTAATTTATCAATTCCCTTGTTAATTTCCGGGTCAACGTGATAGGGTCTGCCTGCAAGAACAATAATTTTCTTCCCTTCACTCTTGGCTTTCCGGATAATTTCTTCACCTTTAACTTTGATTTTGTTCATATACTCATCATAGGCTTCATAGGCCTTTTTACAGGCTTTTTTGACCTCTTTGAGTGTGATCCCACTGAAATATTTCTGCAACATTTCAAATGCTTTTTTAGGGAAATCATGTTTACGGTGTATCCCAAGATAGTCATTGATAAACGTAATTTTTCTGACATCTTTCATATTGACTTTAATAACTTCCGAATAGTAAGCAACAACCGGACAGTTATAATGATTATCACTTCTGCCCTCATCAAAATTGTAAGAAAGACAAGGATAGAAGATCGTGTCAACACCGTTATCAATCAATGTCTGCACATGTCCGTGCATAAGCTTTGCAGGATAACATACTGTATCAGACGGAATAGTCTGTTGCCCTTTGGCATATAATTTTCTGTCAGAAACAGGCGATACACAAACTTCAAAACCGAGCTCTGTAAACAAAGTATACCAGAATGGTAACAATTCATAGATATTCAAACCAAATGGTAAACCGATTTTTCCTCTTGTTCCTTTTTGTGGCTTGTATGATTTCAATAAACGCAATTTATAGGCATAGATATTCAATGTTTCATCAGGGGATTTGCGGGTAACAGGACGTTCACAGCGATTTCCGGCAATAAATTTGCGACCATCAGCAAATTTGTTGATTGTCAGACGACAATTATTACTGCAACCTCCGCAATTAGCCACTTTGATTTCATGGACGAAGTTTTCCAGTTGTTCTTTGTCTGTAATGGTACTTTTATCATTGTCACCGTTTGCCTGAGCATACAATGCTGCACCATACGCTCCCATCAGTCCTGAAATAACAGGACGTACCACTTCAACGCCCATTTCCTGTTCAAAGGCACGCAATACCGCATCATTGAGGAAGGTTCCTCCCTGTACAACAATTCTTTTTCCGAGTTTATTCGGGTCGGACACTCTGATAACCTTATACAAAGCATTTTTGACAACACTCAGTGAAAGCCCTGCCGAAATGTCTTCAATTGTTGCTCCATCTTTCTGTGCCTGCTTGACTGAACTATTCATAAAAACTGTACATCTGGATCCCAGGTCAACAGGATGTCTGGCAAATAATCCTAATTTAGAAAATTCTTCTATCTTGTAGCCGAGGGCATTGGCAAAAGTCTGTAAAAACGAACCACAGCCTGATGAACACGCTTCATTAAGAAAAATATTGTCAATCGCCTGATTGTGTATTTCAAAACACTTGATATCCTGTCCACCTATGTCAATAATAAATTCAACATCAGGCATAAAACGTCTTGCAGCAGTAAAATGAGCAATGGTTTCCACAACACCATAATCCACTTTAAACGCATTTTTAATAATTTCCTCGCCATATCCTGTTACCGCTGACGCTGCAATCTGAATGTCAGGTTTTTCCTGATACAGTCCGGTAAGGAATTCCTTAATAATCGGCACAGGATTTCCGCTGTTAGGCAGATAACTTGATTTCAGCAATTCGCCGTTTTCGCCCATAACGACCGCTTTTACAGTAGTTGAACCCGAATCTATTCCGATAAAAGTTTTTCCCTGATAGCTGTGCAGGTCTGCTTTTTTCACAGTAGCTTTCTGATGTCTTTCAGTAAATTTTCTGTACTGTTCATCATTTTCAAATAAAGGCGGATTAAAAGCAAAGTTGCCGTTGCCGTGATAGTCATTAATCGCACGAATGACTTCATCAAAATCCTGCGGATTTTCCGCACAAAGTGCCGCACCACAAGCTACATAGTAAAGAGAATTTTCAGGACAGATTCCTGTTGTTTTAAGAACTTTGTCAAAACGTTTTCTTAACTGGCTCATAAATGTCAGCGGCCCGCCAAGGTATACAATCTGTCCTACAATTTCCCTGCCCTGTGCCAATCCTGCCACAGTCTGATTGACAACTGCAGCAAAGATACTGGCAGCAATATCATTTTTTCTGGCTCCCTGATTCAGCAATGGCTGAATATCCGTTTTGGCAAATACACCACATCGGGAAGCTATCGTATAGATTTTTTCGCTCTGCGAAGCTAATTCATCAAGAGATTCTATCGGCACATTCAAAAGTGTTGCCATCTGGTCGATGAATGCTCCCGTACCACCAGCACAAGAACCATTCATTCTTACTTCCATACCGCCACTCAGAAAGAGAATTTTTGCATCTTCTCCCCCCAACTCAATAACAACATCCGTTCCCGGAATGAAAGTATTCGTTGCCACGCGAGTAGCATAAACTTCCTGAACAAAATCAATATGGCAATTTTCCGCCAGTCCCATACCCGCTGACCCTGAAATTGCCAGCGGTGAATGATTACATTCAGGTAACTCCTTTTTGACTTTCATAAGTATTTCTGCAATCTTCTGTTTGATTTGCGAATAATGTCTTTCATAGGTACTGTATCGTATTTTATTTTTGTCATCAAGGACAACACACTTCACTGTTGTTGAACCTACGTCCAATCCCACTTTCATAACAAAATTCCTCCAAGCATTAACATTATATCTTGTCAGACTCTTTTCATTCTATTTTTCTACAGTCATAACATTATAACACAACACCAAAAAAAATAAAAGAATATTCATGGAAAATTCATTTTAAATCCACAAACTTTTTCTGTGAATATGTGAATATTTCTTCCACAATAATCCAGATGTCTAAAGTCATTCTGCATTGTGAACTGTCACTACGATGAAATAACCTGTTGAAGAAGAAACTACGAAAATTTCAAGGTTAATAAAACTTCGGTAAGAACAAATTGTTTTATCGATATCTTTATGAAAACTTAATTGATAGTAACCGCCCAATAAATCCACGCCATGAATAAAAAAATCCACCATGCTATAATAAATTGCGAATACACAAGAACTCCAATGAAGTCC
>CACYBZ010000402.1 GCA_902772795.1 uncultured Ruminococcus sp.
CGTATTGCTGTCAATACCGCCTGTCAAAGATATGGCAGGTTTTTTCCATTTGCGGGAAACCAGTTCCATATTATTTTTCAGAATTTCGGCAGCCTGTTGAATCACCGTCTGATACTCTGCATCATTCTTACACTCAGCAATATTTTTCAACGGATAAAATCTCTTATGGGTTATCTTACCGTCCCTGAACATGTAACAGATATCGGGAACAATTCTTTTGACATCATCAAACGGCGTGAGGTCAACAGGCAGATAAGGTCCCATTACCCGATAATACCACTTGTATTGTATATATTCTTTTACTGTTTCTGACAAGGTAAGATGACAGATATCACCTATCAGTTGAGGGTGAGAGGAAATATAAAAATTACCCTCAAGATAACCGTAACATCCTGACTGCATACCTGACGGGTCATTGATAAAGGAAACACCGTTTTCATCAATCACGCCGTAAACAAACAAACCTGTCATTTCGTCCACAAAATCCCAGTACTGTTCCGTGTGGTAATGTTCGGCAATTCTTTTCAGGATTTTATTTTCATCGGTTTCCATGGTGAACGGATTATAAGCATGTCCGAAAAGAAAAAAGATTCTGCCATCCATGTTGATATGATAAATATGTTGTGTATGATGTACATACGCATAGTAAGTATCATCAAGTTTTTCTTTTTTCCAGTTGCCGTAAAACGGAAATTCATCAAGATGAATATTATCGTTATCTGAAAGCAGGAATGCTCGGATAAAGAGATACTGACGAAGATTTTTCTTGTTTTCCAGCATGTCAATTAAGTGTTCTTTCATTTTTATACCTTCTTCCTAATCTGAAACAGGATTATTATACAACAGTAAAACCGTATTTTTCAAGTATGTTACAGTTATCAACAGGCATATTTTGCTTATTTCGTGATATTGCATAAATGAATTGATAGGATTATGTGTTGAACCGCTGAAAACAATAAAAGGAAGGGAAATTAAAATGAAATTTTATAAGATAAATTATGCAATTTTTCAATCAAACAATTTGTAATTTTGATAAAATCAAAAAAAAATGAAATTTCGTTTAAAAATTCATGCAAAATCAGATATTATTCTTTTGCAGATTTTATCAGGAAACGACTGATTTCATTAATCGTAGAGTGTACTCCATCAGAAATGCAGAGCATGGGAAGTGCTGAACCCAAACGATATTGATGCCCTTTATCATAAAGAGCCTGTGCAAAGTATTCATCACTGAGGGAATGTGGTTTGATTTCTTTGTAATTGTCATTCAACGAAAGAATGTAATGGAAATATACATAACCATTCTGACATACAGACGGTTTTTCAGCCGTGAATATGATGGTATTACTCTGAACAGGGAGAGGTTCACAAATTTTTTGCGGAACAATCACAAGCTGACAATTCTTCAAGGCAGACAACTCTTTTTTTATCCGTATAACCGCACCTGTATTTTTCATAATCTGCTGACACATTTGATAATATGTTTCCGTATCCTGAGTGATGATGGTAAGTTGATTAGTGTAATTGACAAAAATTTCGGCAAGTTCTGTTTTGACAGCATTTTTATCATACAGTCCGACAGCAATATTTTTATCCGACATACTTGCCCTTTTCAGCACTTCTGTTGCAGAATTTTCGGCAATACGTTCCTTTAAGAGATTGGTGGTATAGCGTTTCAGACCACTGTTTTCGGGAAACTCGATTTTGTTGTTACACAGAATATACCGACTTTCACTGCCTGCCAACTGACGGATTTTCTGCCATTTTACATTTTTTCCGTATTTGTAATAAATGATATGGCAAATATGAATGTTATTGTATCTGATGACTTCCAGTTGAATACGGTCGAATTTTAACAGTCGGTAACTTTTGTTGTCATAATAGTCTTTTATCGTGAGAGCAGTCAGCATGGAGAACCTCCATCATCATAGAATTACTAAAATGTATATGCGTGGAAATTCAGATTATTACCGCATCGGTACAAAGAAAATAAATGTCCTGTCAACATTGTGTTATCATGCTGGTACGTCATCAAATAACTATTGAGCTAGAGGGGAATAATCTTCAAAAATATATACGTCTGCAGATATGATGCCAGACTGCCGTTTTTTCCCTGAAAGTCTGACACAAAACAAAAACAGACTCACTGTTTTCACAGTAAGCCTGTCCGAATAAAACATAGTCAACCTTACCCCACCGTCTAAAGCCAGTGGGATTGCGGTTGCCATTTTTTAAAATCAGAATTTGCCTTCTTTAGCAGCTTCTTCAACGCTGACGGCAACAGCAACAGTAGCACCTACCATCGGGTTGTTACCCATACCGATAAGTCCCATC